>NZ_JAALEA010000433.1 GCF_014145145.1 Dietzia cercidiphylli | reverse complement strand
CTCCGGCTGCGCCGGGTGCGCCGGGTGCGCCGGGGCGGCGGACGCGCGCGGTCAGTCGGGGGATCCGGGATCGCCGGGTTCGTCCCCGGCGGGCGCCCTGGTGAAGGTCCCGAGACCGTTGCCGTCCAGGAGTTCGACGGTGACCTCGTCGTCGTCGAACGTCACGGAACCCCGCGACCCCGGCGGCCAGTTCTCACTCCGCGGTTCGACCGCGAACGTGTCGCCGTCCCAGGGGTCGAGTGGCCAGGCGGCGGCGCCGCCGACGGTCATCTCCAGCGCGTCCTCCGACTCTCTGACCTCGAGGGTCCCGAAGTAGTCGTTGCGGTACGTCCCGACCAGCTCGGCCGGGTCCCTCGACGGTGCCGGATCGGCGGGCGGGGTCGCGTCCACCAGGTCCCCGACCGGGTCGAGCAGTGACGCGAACGCCTGGCCGAACAGATCCCGCCAGTCCAGCGTGGGGTCGCCGTACTGGGCGTAGTCGGCGAACCTGGCGTTGATCGTCTCCGCCACCCCGCTCGGCGAGGCGTTGGTCACCGTGATGATCCCCAGGTCGAGCGAGGGCAGCATGAGCATCGCGGTGCCCGCCCCGAGCGCGAACGCCCCGGAATGGCTCCACTGGACCCGACCCGAGGAACTGGTACCGATGTTGAACCCGTAGCCGTAGGACCCGGGACGGTCCGCGGCGGCCCGCGGCGGCGAGGAGACGATCTGCGGGGTGAGGGCCTCGCGCAGCGCCTCGGCGGGCACGACCTGGGAGCCGCCGGGCCCCTTGCCGTCGTCGAGCACCATCGCCATCCAGGCGGCCATGTCGGTCACCGACGAACTCAGGCCCCCCGCCGGCGCCTGGGCGTCGGGGTCGCGCTGGGGATCGGCCGGGACCCAGTCCCCGTCCGGGTCGCTCTGGTCCGCGGAGTCGGGGGAGTCGGGGGAGTCGGCGCGCACGTGGCCGACCGCCCGGTTGTCCCGCTCGAGCAGCTCGTCGTGGGAGAACGAGGTGTCGGTCATGCCGAGCGGGTCGAAGATCCGCTCGCGACCCAGCTCGTCCCAGGGCGTCCCGGCCGCGACCGCCACCGCTTCGGCCCCCGCGGTGAGACCGAAGTTGGTGTACGCGTAGGAGGTTCGGAACGGCGTGAGCGGCAGGTGGCGCAGCCCGTGCAGGACCGCGGGTCGGTCGTAGCCCAGGTCCTCGAGGTCGTCACCCGCGTGCTCGGGGAGCCCGGAGCGGTGCGCGAAGACGTCACCGACGGTCACGAGGGGGGACACCTGCGGATCGGAGAGCTCGAACCACGGCAGGTACTCGCTGACGGGGGTGGACCAGTCGACCTCACCGTTGCCGCTCTCGGCCGCCACCACCGTGGCGCTGACCGACTTGGAGATCGAGGCCAGCGGGAAGACTGTCCGGGCGTCCACCTCGGCGCCCGTGCTGGTGTCCCGGACGCCGAACCCCTCCGCGAGGACCACCTCACCGCCGTGCACCACGGCCACGGCCGCGCCCGGGATGCCGGAGGCGTCGAGTTCCTCCTCGACGATCCCGGTGACCTTGCCGATCGCGTAGTCGATCCGGTCCTCGCTGACCTCGAGTCCCGAGTAGGCGGCCGGGCTCTCGTCGGGGCCGGGTGTGGCCACCGGTGTCCCGCACGCCGATCCGAGGAGCGCGACGGCCGCGCACACGCTGATCGCTCCCAGGGTCCGACGGTGCCCGGTGGCCGAATCGGTGGTCATCCGCCCAGCTTAGACCGCCGGAGGGGTCCCGGAGGCCCGTGTCGGACCATTCCCCGCGACTCGGTTGCGGTGCGCGTCGATCAGGTCGCGATACCAGTACCAGGAGTCCTTGCGGGTGCGCGTCAGGGTGCTGTGGTCGACGTGGACCAGGCCGAAGCGCTCGGCGTACCCGGCGGCCCACTCGAAGTCGGTCCGCTCGACGCCCTCGATCCGCACCGGGCGGAACGGCATGTCCTCCGGGAAGTCCACCTCGAGCACCCCGGCGTAGTCGGCGTCGGGGCGTGGGGACTCGATCACCGTGGGTTCGTAGTAGTTGACGCCGTAGTGGTCGAGGGGGCTCGCGATGACGACGAGGTCCTGCTCGAGCTGGTCGGCGGTCAGGCCGGCGGTGGTCATGACGAGCTCGGCCACCCAGTCCTCCGGGTAGGCGCCCCGGAGGACCGGATCGGAGAACAGCCAGTTGGTCAGGATGCGGAACATCTCGGCGGCCCCGACGTCCTCCGGGGAGTCGGTCGCGGCGATGACGGGGAAGTGCTGTTGCACCACCCCGACCTCGTGCCGGGGGCCGGCGGCACGGATCGCCTCGACCGCCAGACCGTGTGCGCGGAGCAGGTTGTGGGCCACGGGCAGGCAGTCCAGTCCCATCCCGAGCGCCGGCGCGTGATCGGTGAGTCCGTGGCCGTAGAGGGTGTGGACGTTCATCTCGTTGAGCGTGAGCCAGCGGGTGACGCGGTCGCCGAGGGCGTCGACCACCACGGCGGTGTAGTCGGCCAGGGCCTGCGAGGTGTCCCGGCTCAGCCAGCCGCCCTCGTCCTGCAGGGCCTGGGGAAGGTCCCAGTGATAGAGGGTGGGCACCGGGCGGATCCCGGCCGCCAGGAGGTCGTCGACGAGCCGCGAGTAGAAGTCCAGGCCGGGCCGGTTGACCCGCCCGCGCCCGGTGGGCAGGACCCGCGACCAGGAGATCGAGAACCGGTAGTCGTCGACGCCCAGGGCGGCCAGGTCGCGGACGTCCTCGGCGTGGCGGTGGTAGTGATCGCACGCCACGGCCGGGGTGTCGCCGGCGCAGGCTCGCGGCGAGGAACTCTTCTGTGTTGTCGCACCACACGCCGATCGGGTGATAGCCGAAGGTGCGCTTATAGGTTGGCGCCGCGTGTTCCTTCTCGCTGTGGGTGACCACGATGGTGGCGTCCACATCGAGAACGATCGTCGATCCCAGGTCCCGGCCCGCGCACTTGGATGCGGGCACCCCGCCGGGCAGGTGGGACCACACGTGCCGCCGTGCCCGAGCC
>NZ_JAALEA010000432.1 GCF_014145145.1 Dietzia cercidiphylli | reverse complement strand
GGATCTTCTTGCGCTTGCCGGCGGTGACCTCATCGAGTGTGCGCCACACTGTCGGCGCCGAGGCCACCGGGCCCAGGGCGCCAGACTGGTGGCGCAGGACGCCGATGTCTGAGATGGACTCGCCGCCATCGGCCAGCATCACCGCGACGTCGATCAACACCCGGCCGCGATCGTGGATCGGGATGAACCGGCGGCGGGCCATGGCCCCTGACAGCGCGGCGGTCAGACCGACCTGATCAGCCAGAAGGCGCGGAGCGATGGCCCCGGCATGAGAGACCACCCCGACACCATCAGCAGTAACGGACAGCCCGGCCGACCACGAAGTAAGCTTCACCTACCGAGTGCTTTCTGTGGGGGGACATGGAACCTTAGACAAGTCCCAGTTTCCCCTGTTCAGGAAGCACTTCGGTCTATTTTCGCCCAGCGATCCGCAGATCCCCGTGAATCACCGGGGTTAACCAAGGGTGGGCCGTTCCGAGCCCTATCCGAGCAATTTCTGGACGGTTGTTCAGAGCTTTCGCGGGCCCGGTGAGGCGTGTGTGACTCGAGGGTCAGTTGGTGTCGGCGACCAGCGGTTCGATGGTGAGGTGATCCATCTCCTTGCTGATGTACTGCAGACGCCATTTGTCGCCGAACAGGGCCAGCAGCTCGCCGTCGGTGCGCTGGAACACCTCCACTCCGCGCTGGCGGCCGAGCTCGTCGGCCGAGGCGGCGTCGGTGCGGCGGGCGATGGAGTAGGGCAGGTTGTCGACGACGACCTCGACGTTGAACTCGGTCTTCATGCGGGCGGTCACCACCTCGAACTGCATGGGCCCGACCGCCGCCATGACCGGGTTCGCGTCGCCGCGGGTGTCGTTGCGCAGGATCTGAACCACGCCCTCGGCGGCCAGCTGGTCGATCGCCTTGCGGAACTGCTTGTACTTGCCCAGCGAGTGCGCGCGGACCACGGCGAAGTGCTCGGGGGCGAACTGGGGGATCGGCGGGAACTGCACCTTCTTACCGGTGTAGAGGGTGTCGCCGGGGGCCAGCGCGGTGGCGTTGACCAGGCCCACCACGTCGCCCGGGTAGGCGGTCTCGACGGTGGTGCGGTCGCGGCCGAAGACGGTGAGCGCGTACTTCGTGGTGAACGGCTTGGCGGACTGGGCGTGGGTGACCACCATGCCGCGCTCGAACTCGCCGGAGACCACGCGCATGAACGCGAGCCTGTCGCGGTGCGCGGCGTCCATGCCGGCCTGCACCTTGAACACGACCGCGGAGAACGGATCCGAGGTCTCACGCGGCGCACCGGTGACGGTGTCCCACGCGTGCGGCGGCGGGGCCAGCTCGACCAACGCGTCGAGGATCTGGTGGACGCCGAAGTTGAGCATCGCGGAGGCGAAGATCACCGGGCTGGTCTCGCCGGCCAGGTAGAGCTCCTGGTCGTGGTCCTGACCCATGGCGGAGAGCAGTTCGGACTCCTCGACGGCGGTCTCCCAGACCTCGCCCTCACGCTCGGCGGCGGCGGCCGGGTCGTAGTGCTCCTCCGGGGCGATGGTCGAGCCGCCGGCGGTGCGGGTGAAGTGGATGTACTCCTCCGGCGCCCCCTCGGGGCCGCGGCGGAGCAGACCCCGGTAGTCGCCGGCGATGCCCACGGGCATGAACAGGGGGGTGGGGACCAGGCCGATCTGCTCGGTGATCTCGTCCAGCAGTTCCAGCGGCGCCTGCCCCGGCCGGTCCCACTTGTTGATCACCGTGATGATGGGCAGCCCGTTGTGCTTGCACACCCGGAACAGCTTCAGCGTCTGCGGCTCGAGGCCCTTGGCGGCGTCGATGAGCATGACCGCGGCATCGACCGCGGTGAGGACGCGGTAGGTGTCCTCGGAGAAGTCGGAGTGCCCGGGGGTGTCCACCAGGTTGATGACGTACGGCTCGTCGTCGTCCGGCGCCCCGGCCGGCTTGTAGGTGAACTGCAGTGCCGTGGAGCTGACCGAGATGCCGCGGGCCTTCTCCATCTCCATCCAGTCCGACACGGTGGCGCGGCGACCGGACTTGCCGTGGACGGCGCCGGCCTCGGTGATGACCCGCGCGTGCAGCGCGAGCGCCTCGGTGAGCGTGGACTTGCCGGCGTCCGGGTGGGCGATCACGGCGAAGGTGCGGCGTCGGGCGACCTCGGAGCGTACGTCCGTGTGGGCCCCGGACCTGTCGGGACCAGCGGGTTGCCCGGTCGTCCCGGTGTCCTCGGCGGTCTCCGTCACGCGTCCTCCTCGGTGCTCCGGCGGCCCTCGCCGTCGTCATCCCAGGGTACGTCCGTCCACGTTCGAGCACCCAATCCGCCGGTGCGCCGCCCGGGGTCTGCGGGCGCGCGCGAAAGGCGAGGTCACGCGGGGCGCGATGTCGGACCCGGCGCCTACGGTGCGCAGTGGCGGCGTCACCGGACGCGCCGGAGCGGAGACGGGAATGAGTGCGAGCAGGGACGGTTCTGTGGTCGGGGACGCACGGGTACGCGAGGAGCGGAGGGCCGCGCTACGCGACCTGCTCCCGGCGGTCGAGCGGTTGCGTGGTGTCCGCTCGGTCGTGTGGTCCGGGGGCGGTCAGAACGAGGACGGCTCGTATAACCTCCGGTACCCGATCTACGACCGCGACACCGAGAAGGTCATGGAGGTCTGCAACGGGGGAGCGCTGACCGATGTCGAGTACCGGCGGACGCTCCAGCGGCGAGGTGGGCACGGAATGGGCAGCCGGGCACCTGATCTCGTGGCGTTGGCCCGGGACTCCGACGAGGAGCTGGCCGTCGCGCTGCTCACCTGGATGATGCGGTCCGAGAGGTTCAGCGAGGGTGAGGTCGCGGCGTCGCTGGAGAGCGGGGCGCTCGTGGCGCTTCTCGACCGGCTGCGAGAGCTGTTCGACATGTGATCGCCCCACGAGCCGGTCGTGCGCTCCTGCTCCGGCCCGTCAGTGCCCCCGCGCCCAGAGCGGCGTCACGTCGCAGCCGCCGGGGACGGCTCACGCGGAGTGGACCTGGTTCTGGGCGGTCTCCAGCCCGTGCGTGAGGAGCAGTTCGACGGCGTCGGCAGCGTCCTGGACCAGGAACGGCACGTCGGGTTGCTCGAGCTTAGAGAAGCGCTTGAGTACGTAATCCGCCACCGCCATGCGACCCGGTGGCCGGCCGACCCCCGCGCGGACGCGGATGTAGTCGCGCGTGCCGAGGGCGCTGGTCACCGAGCGCAGGCCGTTGTGCCCGCCCTCGCCCCCGCCACGCTTGAGCCGGACCTGACCGAAGTCGATGTCGATCTCGTCGTGCACCACGATCACCTCGGTGGGGGCGACGGAGAAGTACTTCGCCACCGCCGCGACGGGGCCCCCGGACAGGTTCATGTAGCTCCGCGGACGGGCCAGGACCACGGCCTGGTCGGCCAACCGCGTCTGGGCGACCTCGCAGTTGGTCCGCTTGTGCGTGGAGAAGCTCGCGGGCATGGGAAGGGCGCGGGAGGCGAGCTCGACCAGCACGTCCCAGCCGATGTTGTGTCGGGTGCCCTCGTAGTCGGGACCGGGGTTGGCCAGGCCCACGACGAGTCTGGGTCCGGGGGCGTCAGCGGTACTCACGGACCCATGGTCCCAGACCGGGTCGGTCGCCGCTCCCGTCGGTCGCCGCTCCACCCGCTCGCCTCCGCTCCGGCTCGGGCCGTCATGCCTGCAGCTCGGCCCGGGCCGTCTCGAGCACCGCCGCCGTCAGGGCGTCGAGGTCGGGGGACTGGAGTCTCCAGTGTTGCCAGAACAGAGGGACGTCGAGGGGGCGGTCGGGGGAGACCTCGGCGAGCTCGCCGGAGACCAGCCACGGTGTGGCCAGTCGCTCGGGGACCAGGCCCCAGCCCAGCCCTGCGGCGATGGCCCGGACGTGGTCGTGCGAACTGGGCATGAAGTGTCGGGGTCCGGTCGGTTCGCGGCGGGCCAACCGTCGGTAGTGGTGGTTCTGGTGGGCGTCGCTGCGATCGAAGTCGACGATGGGGGCTCGGCCCAGCGCGGTCGTGGGCGAACCGTCCCGCAGGTGCCGGGCCACGAACCCGGGACTGGCGCACGCGAGGTACCGCATCGACCCCAGCGGCAGTGACCGGCACCCCTGGACGGGTCGGGACTCGCTGGTCACCGCCGCCATCACCTCGCCCCGCCGGAGGAGCTGGGAGGACAACGACTCGTCCTCGCGGCGGAGGTCGAAGACCACCCGGCCCGAGGAGTGGACCTCGGTCATGGCGTCGAGGAACCAGGTGGCCAGCGAATCGGAGTTGCACGCCACCGCCAGGACCACATGCTCTGTCGGGGTGCCCGCTCCGTCGAACTCCCGGGACAGGGATTCCTCGAGGTGAAGCATCTGCCGTGCGGTCCGGAGCACTGTCTCGCCGGAGTCGGTCGCCGTGACCGGGCGGTCCCGGCGGACCAGGATTCGGCCGGCCGAGTCCTCCAGCGCTCGAATCCGCTGGGACACCGCGGACTGCGTGAGGTGGAGGTGGGTGGCGGCCGCGTCGAACGAACCGAGGTCGACGACGGCCACGAGGGTGCGCAGCTGGTCCAGGTGAAGTGCGTCCATAAGTGCGGCTAATGCTAGCCAAGGAACTGTAGTAGCGCTACATCCATCGCGACCCTAGCGTGGGGATGTGACCGCCACCTCCACGCTTCTCATGGGCGCCGGCATGGGCCTCGGGCTCATCGCCGCCGTCGGCGCACAGAACGCCTACGTCCTCCAACGCTCGATCCGCGGCGACGTGGCGATGGTCCCGATCGTGATCTTCTGCGTCCTGTCCGAGGCGGCCCTGATCCTGCTCGGCGTGGCCGGGGTCGGGGCGCTGGTCGAGTCCGCGCCCGCCGCCATCACGGTGATGAAGTGGTTCGGGGTGGTGTTCCTGCTGGCCTACGGCGCCTTCGCCGCATCCCGCGCCCTGCGCCCCGGCAGCGGGCTGCAGGTGGACGGCGACGCACGGATCCCCTCGACCCTGGGCGCGGTGGCGGCGTGCGCGGCGTTCACCTGGCTCAACCCCCACGCCTATCTGGACAGCGTGGTGTTCCTGGGGACCCTCGCCAACCAGCAGGCGGGGGATCTGCGCTGGGTGTTCGCGGCCGGGGCGTTCCTCGCCGGCACGGCATGGTTCGCGTTGATCGGTTTCGGGGGCAGGGCCCTGCGTGGAGTGTTCGCCAGGCCCGGGGCGTGGCGGGTGCTGGACGCGGGGATCGCCGTGATGATGGTCGTCCTGGCCGTCGGCCTCATTCGGGGCTAGGTCTCGACTGCGGCTAGGTCTCGACTGCGGTCGGGACCAGCCGGCCGGTGCGTCCGGACGAGGGGTTCCGGAATCGACCGCGGGCCCGCTCCGACTCGATGGTCGGCAGCGGGCCCGCGGGCGGTGTCGCCGCAGCTCAGGCCGCGGCGAGGGGGATCACGCCTCTTCGGCGGCCTGGGCGGCGTCCTCACCCTGGGGGGCTGCCTCCTCCTCGGACTCGAGGTCCGCCTCGGTCGGCGCCTCGATCACGTTGACGATCAGGGTCTCGGGATCGGAGACCAGGGTGCTGCCGGCGGGGAGCTCGATGTCGGCGGCGGTGATCTGGAGGCCTGCCTCGGCGTCCTCGACCGAGACCTCGAAGCCCTCGGGCAGGAGGGTGGCGTCGGCCTCGATCTCGACGTAGCTGGCGTCCTGGGTGACGAGGGTGCCCGGGGCGGCGTCGCCGACGACCGTGACGGAGACCTCGACCGTGACCTTCTCGCCCTTGCGCACGACCAGCAGGTCGGTGTGCTCGATGACGCGGGTGAGCGGGTGCACGTCGATCTGCTTGGGCAGCGCGAGCTGCTCCTCGCCCTCGATGTCCAGCGTGAGCAGCGAGTTGGTGCCGTGTGCACGCAGCACCGCGGCGAACTCCAGGGTGTTGAGGAGGAGGTGGCGCGGCTCGGTGTGGTGGCCGTAGAGCACCGCGGGGACCTGGCCCTCGCGACGGGCGCGGCGGGCGGAGCCCTTGCCGAACTCGGTGCGGATGGTGGTCTTGAGGTTGTTGATTTCCTTGGCCATGGTGAACCTTCTGTCGGTGGGGAGCGCGCGTGCGCTCTGCGGGCGGGAGACCTCCCCGGCGACCGAGACGATCGCCCGGGGCGGCCCAGCGGGGACCACACCGACAATGATCGCGTCGATAACGGAGTGGCCCCTGCAGGGCCCTCCCTCGCCGAGATGACCCGATCAGCCTAGCGGCGCGGCGCCCCGCCCCCAAATCACGTCGGGTACCCCGGGCTCCGGGTCACGCCGGGGCCCGGGTCACTCCGACCACCCCAACCGTCAGAGGATCTCCTCGACGGCCGAGGTGGGCCGCGCCAGGCGGGTGCCCTTGCCGGTGACGACGAAGGGCCGCTCGATGAGCCGGGGGTGCGCCACCATCGCCTCGAGCAGTTCCTCGTCCGAGGCCTCGAGCAGACCCAGCTCGGTGAACTCGGCCTCCTTGACCCGCACGGCCTGCCGCACCGTCAGCCCGGCATCGGAGATGAGGGTGCGGAGCTCGGCGACCGTAGGCGGGGTGTCGAGGTACTTGACCACAGTCGGCTCGACCCCCCGCTCGCGCAGCAGGTCGAGCGCCTGCCGGGACTTCGAACAGCGCGGGTTGTGGTAGATCGTGGCGCGACCCGCGGCGTCCGCGGACATGTCAGGCGTTCCCGTTGAACAGGCTGGTCACCGAGCCGTTCTCGAAGACCTCGTGGATGGTCCGGGCCAGCAGCGGGGCGATGGACAGCACGGTGAGGTTGTCGAACCGCTTCTCCGGCGGGATCGGCAGTGTGTCGGTGGTGATGACCTCCTTGGCCCCGCACGTGGCCAGCCGCTCGGCCGCCGGGTCGGAGAAGACACCGTGGGTACAGGCGATGATCACGTCGCCGGCACCGGCGTCCTTGAGGACCTTGACGGCGCCGGCGATGGTGCCGCCGGTGTCGATCATGTCGTCCATCAGCACACAGGTGCGTCCCTCGACGTCACCCACGACGCGGTTGGACTTGACCTGGTTGGGCACGTTGGGGTCGCGGGTCTTGTGGACGAACGCCAGGGGCGCACCGTCGAGGGCGTCGGCCCACTTCTCGCCCACCTTGACGCGGCCGGCGTCGGGGGAGACCACGCAGATGTTGTCCGTGCCGTAGTGCTCACGCACGTAGTCCGACAGCTGGCCCTGGGCGTGCATGTGGTCGACCGGGCCGTCGAAGAAGCCCTGGATCTGGTCGGTGTGCAGGTCGACCGTGATGATCCGGTCGGCGCCGGCGGTCTTGAGCAGATCGGCGATCAGGCGGGCCGAGATGGGCTCACGACCACGGTGCTTCTTGTCCTGCCGCGCGTACGGGTAGAACGGCAGCACGGCCGTGATCCGCTTGGCGCTGCCGCGCTTGAGGGCGTCGATCATGATGAGCTGCTCCATGATCCACTTGTTCAGCGGCGCCGGGCAGCTCTGCAGCACGAACGCGTCGCAGCCGCGGACAGACTGCTCGAAGCGGACGAAGATCTCCCCGTTGGCGAAGTCGCGGGCGGTCTGGGGGGTGACCTCGATCCCCAGCTCGGCGGCGACCTGATCCGAGAGTTCGGGGTGCGCACGCCCCGCGAAAAACATCAGGTTCTTCTGGTTGTCGATCCACTCGCTCACTCGGTGAGTCCGTCCTTCTAGGAGTCGTTCCGGGTACGTAGGGCGGCCTCGGCCGAGCCGGAATCCGGTCGGTTCTCGATCACCCAGTCGTCGATGTTCCTCTGTCGTCCGCCGGACACCGCCAGGGCCCCGGGCGGGACGTCGTTCTTGATCACGGTACCCGCGCCCGAATAGGCCCCGTCTCCGACGGTCACCGGTGCGATGAACATGGTGTCCGAACCGGTGCGGCAGTGATCGCCGATCACTGTACGGTTCTTGTTCACCCCGTCGTAATTGACGAAGACGCTGGATGCCCCGATATTGGTGTGCTCCCCGATGGTCGCGTCGCCCACGTAGGTCAGGTGCGGGACCTTGGTGTGCGCCCCGATGCTCGACTTCTTGACCTCCACGAAGGTGCCGATCTTGCTGCGCTCGCCGAGCTCCGCCTGCGGACGCAGGTAGGCGAACGGGCCGACCTCGGCCCCGGGCCCGATGCTCGCGCCGACGGCATGGGTGCGCACGACGCTCGCGCCCTCGCCCACCGTGGTGTCCTGCAGGGTGGTGTCGGGTCCGACGGTCGCGCCGTCGCCGATCACGGTGGAGCCGGTGAGGTGGGTGCCCGGCAGGATGGTGACGTCCCGGCCGATGTGGACGTCCACGTCCACCCAGGTGCTGCCCGGATCGACGATCGTCGCGCCGGCGCGCATGGCCGTCTCGCACAGGCGACGGTTCATCTCGGCGGCCAGTCCGGCCAGCTGGACGCGGTCGTTGACCCCGGCCACCAGATCGGCGTCCTCGACACGGTGGCCGCGGATGAGCCCGTTGGACTGACGCGCCAACTGGATGACGTCGGTCAGGTACAGCTCGCCCTGCGAGTTGTCGGTGCCCAGCTCGCCCAGCTTCTCCCGCAGGACGCGGGCGTCGAAGGCGTAGATGCCGGAGTTGACCTCGTCGATCGCCCGTTCGTCGTCCGAGGCGTCCTTGTGCTCGACGATCCTGAGCACCTCGCCGTCGTCGTTCCGCACGATCCGCCCGTATCCCGTGGGGTCGGGGGCCGTGGAGGTCAGGATGGTGACCGAGGCGCGTGGCCGGAGGTCGTGGCGCGTGACCACCTCGCGGAGGGTGTCCGCGTCCAGCAGGGGGATGTCCGAGGTGGTGACCAGCACCGTTCCCGAGAAGTCGGCGGGCAGGGCGGCCATGCCCGCGGCCACCGCGTCGCCCGTGCCGTTCTGCTCTTCCTGCACCGCGGTGGTCACCGGGACACCCAGGTCGACGGCGAGTTCGGCGACCGCGGCCCCGACCTGCTCACGCTGGTGCCCCACCACCACGACGATCTGCTCCGGGTGGATCCCGGCCGCGGCGTGCAGCGCGTGCCCGAGCATCGTCCGGCCGCACACCCGGTGCAGCATCTTGGGCGTCGCGCTCTTCATCCGGGTGCCGGAACCGGCGGCCAGGACGATGACCGCGGTCTGCGAGCGGTCGGTGTCGGGTGTCGTCATCAAGTCTCCTCGGGCGGCGTGGCGTGCCGGTGTCGGGTTCGCGTCCGGCGAGCGGACCGTCCCCGAAAGGATAAGGGCTGGGTCTGACGGGGACCACGTCGTTGCGCGGTACCGGTGGAGGCCCGCCTGTGCGGCCCCTACGGTGGGGCCCACCATCAGGGCCGTCAATCGGAGAGGGGACACAGATGACCCACGACAAGACGGTGGCCGACCTCGTCGTCGAACGACTGGTCGCCTGGGATGTGGAACGGATCTACGGATACGCCGGGGACGGGAACAACCCGATACTCGGCGCGCTGCAGCGGTCCGACGTGGCACCGCGGTTCATGCGGGCGCGGCACGAGGAGTCCGCGGCGTTCATGGCGGTGGCCGACGCCAAGTACTCGGGCGGGGTGGGAGTGGTCAACTCCACACAGGGCCCGGGTGCCGTGCACCTGCTCAACGGCCTGTACGACGCCAAGCTGGACAGCGTCCCGCTGGTGGCGCTGGTGGCGCAGCAGCACACGGGCGTGCTCGGCTCCGGTTACCAGCAGGAGATCGACCTGAGCAGCGTGTTCGCCGACGTGGCCGGGCCTTATCTGCAGACCGTCGTCGCCGCCGACCAGCTGCCGATGGTGATCGACCGGGCGTTCCGCGCCGCCCTGACGCACCGGACCCCGGTCGTGGTGGTGATCCCCCATGACGTGCAGAACGCGCCGGCGCCCGAGCTGGCCGGGGACGACGGTCAGGAGCACGGGGTCGTCGTGACCGCGCCCGAGTGGACGCACGGGGTGGTCTCGCCGCGCGAGGACGACGTGGCCCGCGCGGTCGAGCTGCTGGACGCGGGGGAGCGCATCGCCATCCTCGCCGGGCGCGGCATGGCCGGGGCCCGGCAGGAGCTGATGGACCTGGCCGAGGCCCTGGACGCCGGGGTGACGATGAGCCTCCTGGGCAAGCCGTACGTCGACGAGTCCCACCCTCTGGTGGGTGGGACGATGGGGCACCTGGGGACGACGGCGAGCGCGCGCATCCTGCAGAACTGCGACACCCTCCTGATAGTCGGATCGAACGATCCCTGGACGGAGTTCTACCCGGTGCCCGGGCAGGCGCGGGCCGTGCAGATCGACCTCGACCCGTCCCACCTGGCCAACCGCTACCCCGTCGAGGTCGGGCTGGTCGGTGACGCCGCGGTGGCGCTGCGCGCGCTGACCGGGCGCGTGGGGGAGCGTGACCGGTCCGCGTGGCGCGCCGAGGTGGAGAAACGGGTCGGGCAGTGGCGCGAGATCTCCCGCGAACGCGCGGAGGTGCCGGCCCGCGGCCTCAACCCGGAGCTCGTGGCGCGCAGCTTGTGCCGTCACATGCCGCACGACTCCCGGCTCGCCGTGGACGTGGGCAGTTCGGTGTACCACTACGTCCGGCAGATGGACCTGCCCACCTCGGTCCCGGCACACCTGTCGTCCACGCTGGCGTCGATGGGGTGCGGCATCCCGTACGCGATCGCCGCCAAGGCCACCGCCCCGGCCAGGCCCGTCGTGGTGCTGGCCGGCGACGGGGCCGTGCAGATGTTGGGGATCAACGAGCTGATCACCGTCTCCGAGGCGTGGCCCGGATGGGATGACCCCACGATGGTCGTGGTGGTGCTGTGCAACGGCGACCTGGCGGAGGTGAGCTGGGAGCAGCGGGAGACCGAGGCGGCCCCGCGGTTCGCGCCCTCGCAGGACGTCCCGGCGTTCGACATGGCCGGTTATGCCCGGCTGCTGGGGCTGCGCGGGGTTCGGGTCGAGGATGCCGACCAACTCGACGCCGCGCTGGAGGCGGCGTTCACGGCGGACCGGCCCACGGTGATCGAGGCGGTCGCCGACCCCGACGTCCCGCTGCTGCCGCCCTTCCCCCACGGCCGGGAAATGCTCGGGTCGATGCGCGAGGGCCTGCGGGCGGAAGGCGACGCCGGACGCCACGGGTTGGTACTGCTGGAGGAGTACGCCCGAATCGAAGAGGAGAGGTTCACATGACCGGAGCGAACGAGTCCGACCCCCAGTCCGTCACCCAGCAGGGTGAGGAGGAGGTCCGCACCCCGCGCAACCGGCGCCAACCCGTGCTCGCCGTTCTGGCGATCGTGGCGATCCTGCTGCTCGTCCTGGCGCTCGCGATCTCCGGCGGGATGGGCTGAGGTCCGCGAGGGGGCCGGTGGCTCCCCCGCCAGGACTCGAACCTGGAATATCTGAACCAAAATCAGAAGTGTTGCCGATTACACCACGGGGGAACGACCCTGACCGGGTCGGTAACAGTCTGGCACACCTCCCGGCGCCCGGTGGCGCGGACCTGCTGGAGCGGCGGGGGTCACGAAGGGGTCCGGCGGCGGGCGACCGTTCGCGGTGCCCGGGGGCCGTCGTGCGCACCCGCAACCGAGGCCGCCGCCGGGTGGCCTGACCCCCGTTTCCGTCATCACGTTTCCGTCATCACGATCGGAACGCTCGACAACAGAGGCGGCCCGTCAGAGACTTCCGAGTGGCCACCGGGCTCGCAGCCCCGGCGAGGAGGGGGAGAGGGACGTCGACGATCTCCCCGCTCCTTCGTCGACGGTCCCCACCCCACCGGTTCTCCCGCCGGGGCTATTCTCCTCCTGCCGAACGCCGCTCGGCCCCAGCGGCCCGCGACGCCCCGCATCCCGACCGCACCACCCAGGAGGACTGATGACGTGGTCGACCCGCGCCGGTATCCCCGTCGACGGGGCCATGATCGGTGGCGATGACCAGACCCCGGCCATGTCCGGTCCCGTCGTCGACGGGTTGTACGAATACTGCCGCCGTCAGGCTCTCCTCGGACGGGAGCCGGCATGAGCACCGACTCCCACCAGCCCCCTGTCGAGACCGGTGACGCGCCCGTCGCCACTGCCGCCGCGCGCGACCTCGTCCCCTTCCGCTCGGCCCTCCGGGTGTGGTTCCTGATCTCCCTGCAGACCTTCGGAGGTCCGGCCGGTCAGATCGCGGTCATGCAGCGAGTCCTGGTCGAGGACCGGCGCTGGATCGGGCAGCGGCGGTTCAACCACGCGCTCAACTACTGCATGCTGTTGCCCGGCCCTGAGGCCCAGCAGCTCTCGATCTATCTCGGGTGGTTGCTCAACGGCACTCGCGGTGGCATCGCGGCGGGGACCCTGTTCGTGTTGCCCGGCGTGGTCGCTCTCGGAGCCCTCTCGGCGGTCTACGTCGCCTTCGGGGACACCACCGCCGTCGCGGCCGTCTTCGCGGGGCTCGCCCCGGCGGTGTTGGCCATCGTCGCCCAGGCCGTGCTGCGGGTGGCCAGGAGGTCTCTCACTCGCCCGGCCCTGATCGCTCTCGCGGGTGGGTCGTTCGCCGCGCTCGCCCTGTTCGCGGTGCCGTTCCCGGTGGTGATCGCCGTGGCCGCTCTCGCCGGTTGGCTGCTCTCGCGCCGCGACCCGGACTTCGCGCACCCGCCTCAGGGTGACGGTGACCAGGACGAGACCGCCCCCGTCATCTCCGACGACGCGCTCCACGATGACCGGCCGAGCTCCGGCCGCGTGGTGAGGATCCTGGCGATCGGGCTGGGATTGTGGGCGGCGCCGATCGCCGCGGTGACCGTGATCTTCGGATCCGACAGCATCTTCACCACCCAGGGACTGTTCTTCTCGTTCTCCGCCCTGGTCACCTTCGGCGGTGCGTACGCGGTGCTGGCCTTCATCGCCCAACAGGCGGTGGAGACCTACGGATGGTTGGCGCCGGGGGAGATGGTGCGCGGACTGGCGTTGGCGGAG
This sequence comes from Dietzia cercidiphylli, assembly GCF_014145145.1. Classification (GTDB taxonomy): domain Bacteria; phylum Actinomycetota; class Actinomycetes; order Mycobacteriales; family Mycobacteriaceae; genus Dietzia; species Dietzia natronolimnaea. Next base: position 3,093 of record NZ_JAALEA010000432.1, on the reverse strand, counting down.
ACCACCCCGGGGCCGCTGATCATGGTGGTGCAGTTCGTCGCGTTCCTGGCCGCCTACCGCAACCCCGGAGGTCTCGACCCCTGGGTCGCCGCCACCCTGGGAGCCCTCCTGGTCACCTGGGTCACCTTCGTCCCGAGCTTCCTGTTCATCCTGCTGGGAGCGCCGTACGTCGAGCGGTTGCGCCACAACGTGGCCATCTCGGCCGCGCTCGCGGGCATCACCGCTGCCGTGGTGGGGGTGATCGCCAACCTCGCGCTCTACTTCGCACTCAACACCCTGTTCACCGCCACCAGCATCTGGACCTGGGGTCCTCTCCGGATCACCATTCCCGACGCCGCATCGGTGAATCCCGTGGCAGTGGGCATCACCCTTGTCGCGCTCGTGCTGACCTTCGTCCTGCGCTGGCCGATCCTGCGGGTGCTCGGGGTGTGCGCCCTGCTGGGCCCGGCCAGTCTGCTGATCCCCCTGTGAGCGGGGCCGTCTAGTCTCGGGGGGACGGGCGAAAGGGTTGATGATGACGGGCGAGGCCATTCCGGCTCCGAGGACCAGGATGACGGCGGCCAAGCGACGGCAGCAGCTGGTCGAGGTGGGCCGCCGGATCTTCGCGGAGTACGGCTACGATTCCGCGACGGTGGAGGAGATCGCGGCTGTCGCCGGGGTCTCCAAGCCGGTGGTCTACGAGCACTTCGGCGGCAAGGAGGGCCTCTACGCCGTGGTGTGTGACCGCGAGCTGGCGTACCTCGGTGCCGAGATCACCGAGTCCCTGCAGGGCGAGGGGTCCCGGCGCCGGATCGAGCGCGCCGCCATGGCGTTGCTGCGTTACGTCGAGGAACGCACCGACGGGTTCAGGATCCTGGTCCGCGAGTCGTCGACGGCCCCCGGGGGGTCGTACTCCACCCTGCTCAACGACGCGACGGCGAGCGTGACGTACATCCTCGAGGAGGAGTTCGTGAACCGGGGCTTCGACCCCGTCACCGCGAGCGTGTACGCGCAGGCGTTGGTGGGAATGGTGTCCGGTACCGCGCAGTGGTGGCTGGACGTGCGCACCCCGCCCAAGGAGGAGGTGGCCGCGCACATCGTCAACCTGTGCTTCAACGGGCTCTCCCACCTCGACCCGAGGCCGACCCTCGAGGCCGAGGTGCGGGACAAGTACACCGGGCCGAGCAACCCGGAGGGGGCCCTGGTCGGCCGCGATCTGCGCCCGGGGCCGGGTCGGCCGTAGCGCGTCCCCGCGGCCCGCGCGGGGTTCAGGCCATGGCCGGCGAGGGCAGACGCCCGGCATCCGCCCGCAGCCTGAACGCGACGGCCACCATGACGGCGCCCACGGCCAGCCCGAACCAGCCGGCGAAGATCACGAACGTGCCGATGGTCGAGGGGCCGACCAGGCCGAGACCGATGCCGAGCGCGATGAGCACCGCCCCCAGTGCGCCCATGATCCACGAGTCCGAGATCTCGTGACGCAGTGTCCGCGCCCCGTAGGCCACGAGTGCTCCCGAGACCACGAGCCAGGCGGCGAACACCAGCGTGAGCGCCGTGGCGGACAGTCCGGGCCAGAACAACACGACCATCCCGAGCACGATGACACCGGCGCCGGTGGCGATCAGTCCGCCCCGGCCGCGGTGCTCGCCCGGCAGGGCCAGCCCGGTGGTGACGGTCATGGCGCCGTCGCCGATCGCGAACGCGGCCACCAGGAACACGGCGAGCGTCATGCCGGCGCCCGTATCGGACCCGGGAGCGACGAGTGCCGTGGCGCCGAGCGTGAGGGCCAGCCCTCCGCGGATCAGTTGAACCCACCAGTTGCGGGTGAGGGAATCGATCATGTCGTCCACCTTTCGGGCGGTGGCCTCTCGCCATCGCGGTACTGTAGTGATCACTACAGTAGAACTCCGGGCACGCACGGACAATGAGGCGCTGGACACAGGACCGGGAGGCAGCATGGCCGAGGAGGGGACCGTGGGGGACCAGGTGAGCGGGAGCAGGCGCACGCGGGCGAAAGGTCGCGAGTCCAGACGGAGGATCCTCGAGGCCGCCGCTGCGGTGGCCGGGGAGCGCGGGTACGAGGGGACCAGCATCGCGCAGGTCAGCAAGGTCAGCGGGCTCCCCGCGAGTTCGATCTACTGGCACTTCGCCGACAAGGACGCCCTCCTGGCCGCTGTGGTGGAGGAGAGCATCGAGCTGTGGCTGGGCCAGGTGACCCGGGGCCAGGGGGACTCGCTCGCCGAGCGGGTGACCGATCTGTGCCAGGGGGTGGCCAGGACGTTCTCGGAGTCGCCGGACTTCCTGCGACTGGTCTTGATGCTGGCGTTGGAACGGCGCCCCGTGGAGCCGGCGGCCCGCGAGATCTACCTGCGGCTGCGCGGGGAGGCGATAGGACGGATCGCGGAGGAACTCGCACTCGTGCGGCCAGGGCTGCCTGACGCGGACGCGCGGCTCGTGGCGACGTATGCACTCGGTGGTGGCGACGGGATCTTCCTCGCGTCGTTGACCGGGGACGCCGACGTGCCAGCGCTGTTCCGGCTGCACGCGGAGGCGATCGTGCACCTGGTCGAGCAGGCGGAGGCCGCGGGGTCCTGATCGGAGGGCGCGGTGAGACGAGCGATCGTGGGGTCAGCGGCGGAAGACCTCGAGGAGGAAGCCCTCCTCTCGGTGGTGCGCCAGGAGGGTGAGATCGCCGCGCTCGGCCAGCGCGGCGTGGACGTCCTCGCCGGTGCAGGCGTGGTCGGGGGATCGGCCCAGCCAGTGACAGGCCACCACCGTCCCGCCCGGCTCGACCAGCCGCAGCAGCCCGGTGAGGAGCCCGTCCAGCTCCGCGACCGGGGTGTAGTAGAGGAACTCCGACAGGACCAGCAGGTCGCAGGTGGCGCGCGGCCACGGGTCGAGCGCGTCGGCGGTACGGACGTGGGCAGTGGTCACCCCGGCGCGGGCGAGTCGACGGCGGGCCTCCTCCGCGGCGGTGTCGACCACGTCCACCCCGTGGACCTCGTCGCAGCGCGCGGCCAACATCTCGGTGAGCACGCCCACCGAGCACGCGGGCTCGAAGCACACCCGGTACCGCTGCTCGGGCAGCGACGCCACTATCAGCCCGTAGCGGCG
>NZ_JAALEA010000431.1 GCF_014145145.1 Dietzia cercidiphylli | reverse complement strand
ACAACAACTGGCTCCACCACCGCGTTGCCGCCCTCAACCTGCGCCGACTGCTCTCGATGGGCCTGACCAACCAGAACGGGACCTGGGCCCTGGCCTGACCAGCCCGCCCGGGCGAGGACTCCCGCCGCGGCAGACCGCCGAACACGACCCGCGGCCACCGGCCAGATCCCATCTCCGGACCAGATACCTCAGCCCCCGCAGCCGCGAAAAAGCCACACCGCCATGCCCCCACCCCGCCCACCGCTCTCGCGGCCAAGATCACAGCTTGTTCAGCAGTCTCCTAGTCCTCCAGGTCCGCCCCCGTGCGCGGCGGGAACGCCGCCAACGCCTCCTGCTCGGCCGCGTCGAACATCCGGGCCCGCGACAGGAACCGCCTGCCGGTCGGGTTCTCGAGACTGAACCCCGAGCCCCGGCCCGGGATGGCGTCCAGCACCAACTGCGTGTGCTTCCACGTCTCGAACTGTGTGCCCGAGATCCACACGCGCACCCGGGTCGACGACGACGAGGATGGCGTGCGCACCTCGTCGTCGTCGCCCGGAGGTTCGGACCGGTCGGTCCCGGACGGACCGTCCGCGCCGAGGTCGAGCTCCCCCACCAGCACATCGCGCTGTCCCACGCGGAACTCACCGTCGGGGTAACACATGGGGGCCGACCCGTCGCAGCACCCGCCCGACTGGTGGAACATCACCGGGCCGTGCCGGCCGACGAGCTCACGGATGAGTTCGGCAGCCGGCTCGGTGACCACGACACGCGGCGGGAGACCGGGCGGCGCCCCCTCCGGCGGGAGGGCGCGCGCCGCTATGGGCACGCTCCCGCCCGAGGGGAGCCCGCAGACGTCGTCCATGACCGGTCCCTCCTCTTCTGATCCGCCGCGGCTCAGAAGAAGCCCTGCGGCTTGCCCGAGTAGCTCACCAGCAGGCACTTGGTCTGCTGGTAGTGGTCGAGCATCATGCGGTGGTTCTCGCGCCCGATGCCGGACTGCTTGTAGCCGCCGAACGCCGCGTGGGCCGGGTACTGGTGGTAGGTGTTGGTCCACACCCGGCCGGCCTGGATGGTGCGACCGGCCCGGTAGGCGGTGGTGCCGTTGCGCGACCACACGCCGGCGCCCAGGCCGTAGAGCGTGTCGTTGGCGATCATCATGGCGTCGTCGAAGTCGGTGAACGAGCTCAGGGAGAGCACGGGCCCGAAGATCTCCTCCTGGAACAGCCGCATCTTGTTGTGGCCGCGGAAGACGGTCGGCTGCACGTAGAAGCCGCCCGCGAGATCGCCCTCGAGCTCCGCTCGTCCGCCGCCGGTGAGGACGTCCGCGCCCTCCTGCTTGCCGATGTCGATGTAGGACAGGATCTTCTCCAACTGGTCATTGGAGGCCTGCGCGCCGAGCATCGTGTCGGTGTCGAGCGGATTGCCCTGCGTGATCTTGTTGGTGCGCTCGATCGCGAGCTCGCTGAACTCGTCGAAGACCGACCTCTGCACGAGCGCGCGTGACGGGCACGTGCACACCTCGCCCTGGTTGAGGCCGAACATCGCGAAGCCCTCGAGCGCGGCCTGACGGAAGTCGTCGTCGGCGTCCATGACGTCCTCGAAGAAGATGTTGGGGCTCTTGCCGCCCAACTCGAGGGTCACCGGGATGAGGTTCTCCGAGGCGTACTGCATGATCAGGCGTCCGGTGGTGGTCTCACCGGTGAAGGCGACCTTGCGGATGCGGGGGTTGGAGGCCAGCGGCTTGCCGGCCTCGGTGCCGAATCCGTTGACCACGTTCACGACGCCGGGCGGGAGCAGGTCGCCGATCACGGACATGAGGAACAGGATCGACGCCGGGGTCTGCTCGGCGGGCTTGAGCACCACGCAGTTACCCGCGGCCAGGGCCGGGGCGAGCTTCCACACCGCCATGAGGACCGGGAAGTTCCACGGGATGATCTGTCCGACCACGCCGAGCGGCTCGTGGAAGTGGTACGCCACCGTGTCCTCGTCGATCTGCGAGATCCCGCCCTCCTGGGCGCGGATGCAGCCGGCGAAGTAGCGGAAGTGATCGATCGCCAGCGGGATGTCGGCGGCCAGGCACTCGCGGATCGGCTTGCCGTTGTCCCACGACTCGGCCAGCGCGATGGCCTCGAGGTTCTCCTCCATCCGGTCGGCGATCCGGAGCAGGACCAGCGAGCGCTCCGCGGCGGAGGTGGCGTTCCACCCGGGGGCGGCGGCCCACGCGGCGTCCAGGGCCGCCTCGATGTCCTCGGACGTGCCGCGGCCGACCTCGCAGAAGACCTGGCCGGTGATCGGGGTGACGTTCTCGAAGTACTCGCCCTTGACGGGTGCCACCCACTCGCCGCCGATGAAATGGTCGTAGCGGCTCTTGTAGGACATCACCGAACCATCGGCGCCGGGCTGTGCGAAAACGGGCATCGTGCCCCTCCTTCTCCTCCGCGCGACCCCCGTGGTCGTCGCTGTGATGTAGGACACTATGCGCGGCGGGGTTGCAGCAACGTTGCACGCGGGCCGGCCCGAGCCGATCGCGTGCGGCCACTGCCCGACCGGGCAGGGCCGGACCCGTTCGACCTGCCGGAATCCACTGAATCCTCTCGCCGCGGACCTCCCGCTCGCCCTACCGTCTGCCCCCATGGAGACCACAGCGACCCGCGGGACGAGCCGGACGATCTCGGCGATCCGGGGCGGACCGGGCCGGCGCTTCGGGGCGTTCACCGTGATCGCCGACGACCGTCGGGTGCGGATCGGGCACGACCTCGACGACGACGAAGTCAGCGAGGCGCTGATCCCGGCCATGGCCCGCGACCTGCTCGCCACCGGGGTCCTGCACACCGTCGACGAGTTCCACCGGGCCGTGACCGCGCTCGTGACCTGCCGGGACGCGAGCTGGGAGGAGTGCTGGTCCGCCTACTACCGGTCGTCGATCTCGGCACTGGCCAGCGGCGTCTGCCCGTTCTCCCCGGTGCACGACCGGGCGGTGGCGGAGATGGTCGGCGACTCCGCGGTGGAGATCGGGTGTTGCTTCGGGTTCCTGTCCCTGCGGCTCGCCCGCGAGGGTGTCAGGACCATCGCCGTGGACCTCGACCCCTCCGTCCTCGGGTTGCTCCGGACCTGCGCACCCGTCGGCGCCGCCCGGCCCACGCCCGTCT
>NZ_JAALEA010000430.1 GCF_014145145.1 Dietzia cercidiphylli | reverse complement strand
CGCGCGCGGCGCCGCGGTCGATGCTCACGATGGCGCCGGTCCACACCCCGTGGCGCCGGCCGGCCTCCGCGACGGCGGGGAGGATGAACGCCAGGGCGTCCTCGGCCGTGTCGAAGGCGGCGGACTTGTCCGGGATGGAGGCGAACTCCAGCGCCACGACGCCCTGGGCGGCGGCGTCGGCCACCACCTCGTCGAGCAACCGACCGAGCCGCTCCGGGGTCCGCAGGAGCGAGATGAGCAGGCCGTAGGCGTCGAGGAAGCGGGTGAAGTCGGGGAACTCGACGAGCGGCGGGACCTCCACGCCGTCCTCGGCACACCACTCGCGCATGGTCTCGGCCCGCATCGCGGCCTCGAGGTGGACGTGCAGGTGCGCCTTGGGCAGGGCGGCGAAGCGCTCGTACGCGGGGGAGTGCGCGGCCGGTGCCGGGTGGCTCACCCCTTCGGCTCGACGTCGCGCGCCTCGTCGGCGACGTGCTGCAGCGTCATGGGATCGGAACCGTCCCAGGACGTGACGTTCCGGGCCTGCGGCAGGTCGTCACGGTGGAACACCGGGTTGTGGCCCTCGGCCTTCTGCCGCAGGTAGTGCTTCAGCAGTGCCACCGCGAGACCGCCCAGCGGGATGATCGCGATGAGGTTGATGGTGGCCATGACGCCCATGAACAGGTCCGCCATGTTCCAGATGAGGTCGACCGACCCCAGGCAGCCACCGAGCACGGCCAGGATGACCAGCACGCGGAAGACGCGCAGGGCCACGGGGCTCTCGCGCAGGAAGCGGATGTTGGCCTCGCCGTAGTACGAGTTCCCCAGGATCGAGGAGAAGGCCAGGAAGAAGATGACCACCATGAGGAAGGGCACGCCCCAGTCGCCGACCTGGGAGGCCAGTGAGTCCTGGGTGAGGGTGATGCCCTCGCGGTCGCCGCCGAACTCCGGGTTGGCGAGCAGGATGATGAACGCGGTGGCCGAACACACGACCAGGGTGTCGAAGTAGACGCCGAGCGCCTGCACCAGGCCCTGCTTGACGGGGTGGGAGACGGAGGCGGTGGCCGCCGCGTTGGGGACCGAGCCCATGCCGGCCTCGTTGGAGAACAGCCCACGCCGCATGCCCTGCATGATCGCCGCGCCGATCGCGGCGCCCGCGACCTCGCGGAAGCCCAGGGCGTGGCCGACGATCAGGGAGATCATCTCCGGGACCTCGGTGATGTTGATCGCCACCACCACGAGGGCGACGACGATGTAGGCGATCGCCATGAGCGGGACCACGATCTCGGTGACCGCGGACAGTCGCCGGATGCCGCCGAAGATCACCGCGCCGACCACCAGTGCCAGCACGACGCCGATGACCAGGCCGGACCCGAGCCCCTCGAGGCCGAACTGGTTGCGTACCGAGGCCGAGATGGAGTTGGCCTGGACGGCGTTGAAGACGAAGCCGTAGGTCACGGTGATGATCACCGCGAAGGCGACCGCCACCGGCTTCCACCCGAGGCCGTCGCGGATGTAGTAGGCGGGGCCGCCGATGTAGGAGTCCTTGCCCCGGACCTTGTAGAGCTGGGCGAGTGTGGACTCGACGAACGCGGTGGCGCCTCCGATGATCGCGAGCACCCACATCCAGAACACTGCACCGGGTCCGCCGACCGTGATCGCGATCGCGACGCCGGCGATGTTCCCGGTGCCCACGCGGGAGGCGGCCGAGACGGTGAAGGCGCGGAAGGCGGAGATGCCCTTCTTGTCCGGCTCGATGTCCGAGGGCTTCTCGACGATCGTCCTGAACATCTCCGGGAACATCCGGATCTGGACTATCAGTGTGGTGAAGGAGAAGTACAGGCCGGCGATGACGAGTAGCGCGATGACCGCGTACCAGTAGACATCGTTGACGGATGCTATGAAGTCGGCGAGAGCGCTCACTCGGGAGACGGTAGTCGATCATCGCTGATGTGACGATGCGACTTACCCTGGGTGTCGTGACCGATTTATCGCCCACTGCTCCGGATGTCGCAGTCCTGTTCGAGGGCGGGGGGATGCGGGCGGTCCACACGGCGGGGGTCGTGGAGACGCTCATCGATGCGGGCATCCACGGTGGGATGGCTGCGGGGATCTCCGCGGGGGCCACCCACGTGGCCAACTATCTGTCCCGCGAGGGCGTCCGCGCGCGAAAGAGCTTCGTCGAACTCGCGGCGGACCCCAACTTCGGGGACTGGCGCAGCTTCGCCCGGGGGAAGGGGCTGTTCAACGCCGAGTACATCTACGAGCAGACCGGTCTGCCGGACCAGGTGTTGCCGTACGACTTCGACACGTTCTCCAGCAGCGGCACGGCCGCGAGGATCGGGACCTTCCGGTGTTCGGACGGTGCCACGGTCTTCTGGACCGAGGAGGACGCCTCGAGCATGCCGGAGCTCATGCGGATGGTCAGGTCGTCCTCGACGATGCCGGTGTGGATGCCGCCGGTGCTGATCGACGGCGAGTACTACGTGGACGGGGCCCTGGGCCATGACGGCGGGATCCCGCTGTCCGCAGCGCGGGAGGCCGGATACGAGAGATTTCTGGTGGTGCTGACCCAGCCGAGTGGATACCGGAAGATCCCGCCGCGTCGACTGACCCCGTTCTACCGCTCGTACTTCCGGCGGTTCCCGGCGGTGGGGGAGGCCCTCCTGCACAGGTGGGCGCTCTACAACGAGACGCTCGACGAGATCGAGGCTCTCGAGGAGTCTGGCGACGCGGTGGTGTTCCGTCCGGAGCGGGTGTTGATACGGAGTTACGAGCGCAGGGTCGACCGACTCGCCGAGGCCTACGTCCTGGGGAGGGAGCAGGCCCGGCGGGAGGTCGACACCTGGTTCGAGTTCTGCGGACTGTAACAGACCTTGCGCGATGACAGGCCTTGCGCGGTCACACCCCGCGAAATGGCGAACGCCCCGGTGGCGGACCACCGGGGCGTGCGTCGCTGGGGATCAGGAGCCGAAGAGCTCCGCGCCGCCACCGAGGGTCTCGAGGATGTACGCGGGCAGGCCGAGCAGTCCGTCGATCGCGGCGGAGCCGACGTTCGGGACGAGTTCGGAGGAACCGGCGGCCAGGGAGTCCCAGAAGTCAGAGAACATGTGGTGTCCTTTCGAGAGGTGGAGCCCCACGGTTTAGCGGGGTACGTCATTCACGGTACTGACGATCCACGGGCGTTTCCACAAACTTGCCTCTCGAGTAAAGCTACTCAGCATATTCGTAAGTGCCTCGCTGGGGGGTTTCCACTTAATGAGGATCGTCCTATGATCGGGTCAGGGCGACCGAGATGTAGTCCAAGGGGTGGGCTGACCAGGGCCGCTCTGGAAGGAGTTCATCATGTGGGGCAGTCTCTTCGAGTTCGCCGGGTCGACCGTCGGCGCGGCGGGCAGTCTGGCCACCGACACGGGGTCGACGCTCGTCGACACCCTGACGTTCCTCCCGGTCCACATCGTGGAGGTCTTCTGGTGGACCGTGTTCGGTGTCGCCGAGGATCTGGGGTCGACCATCATGCCGCCGGTCTGACCGACCGTACGGCGATCTGGTTACCAGCCGCCTCCCTCTGCGGGGGGCGGCTGATCGCGTGGGTGGGGCCTGCGCCGCCGACGGGTGGGGCGAGTGCGGGGGCGGAGTCCGCCGTGCGACATTAGACAGACCGGTCTGTCGACCGCTACCCTCGCGGACATGACCGGTACCGACGCCGCCGCCCGCCCCGCTCGTCCCGCCCGCGCCCCCAAGCCGCAGGGCCAGTGGAAGATCGACGGCAAGCTCACGCTCAACCACAACGAGGAGTTCAAGCTCACCGACGACGCGCTCAACGTGCGCCAGAGGATCCTCGACACCTACTCCAAGGAGGGGTTCGCCTCCATCCCGTCCGACGACCTCTCGGGTCGGATGCGCTGGTGGGGCCTGTACACCCAGCGCAAGCAGGGGCTGGACGGCTCGCGGACCTCCAAGCTCGAGGCCGACGAGCTGCAGGACGAGTACTTCATGATGCGGGTCCGGACCGACGGCGGCGCGGTGACCACCGACCAGCTGCGGGTACTGGCGGGCATCTCGACCGACTTCGCCCGCGGCACCGCGGACATCTCCGACCGGCAGAACATCCAGTACCACTGGATCGCCATCGAGGACGTGCCCGAGGTCTGGCAGCGGCTCGAGGACGTCGGGATCGACACGGTCGAGGCCTGCGGTGACTGCCCGCGCGTGATCCTCGGCAGCCCGGTCGCCGGCGTGGCCGAGTCCGAGATCCTGGACCCGACCCCGGTGATCGCCGAGATCAAGGCCAAGTACATCGGCACGCCCGAGTTCTCCAACCTGCCGCGCAAGTTCAAGTCCGCCATCACCGGGCACCCGAGCCTCGACGTGGTCCACGAGATCAACGACATCTCGCTGGTGGGCGTCCGGCATCCGGAGCTCGGCCCGGGCTACGACCTCTGGGTGGGTGGCGGTTTGTCCACCAACCCGCAGCTCGCCACCCGCATCGGCGTGTTCGTCCGCCAGGAGGAGGCCGCCGAGGTGTGGGCCGGCGTGGTGGGGATCTTCCGCGACTACGGCTACCGGCGCATGCGCACCCGCGCCCGGCTCAAGTTCCTCATCAAGGACTGGGGTGCCGAGAAGTTCCGCCAGGTCCTTCAGGACGAGTACCTGGGCCGCGAGCTCCCGGACGGCCCCGCCCCCGAGCGTGGCGTGGGTTCGGGCGACCACGTGGGCGTCTACGAGCAGAAGGACGGCCGCTTCTACGTCGGCGCCGCCCCCACCGTCGGGCGCGTGGGCGGCGAGAAGCTCTCGCAGGTCGCCGACCTCGCCGAGGCCGCGGGCTCCCACCGGGTCCGCTTCACCCCGCACCAGAAGCTGCTCGTGTTGGACGTCGAGCCGGAGAAGGTCGAGGAGTTGGTCGAGGGACTGGCCGCCATCGGGCTGCACGCCCGCCCGAGCTCGTTCCGCCGCTCCACCATGGCGTGCACCGGCATCGAGTTCTGCAAGCTCGCCTTTGTCGACACCAAGGACACCGCCACCGCACTGATCGGCGAGCTCGAGAACCGGTTCGCCGACGACGCGCCCCTGCGCACGCCGTTGTCGATCCACCTCAACGGCTGCCCCAACAGCTGTGCGCGCATCCAGACCGCCGACATCGGCCTCAAGGGCCAGCTGCTCGACGGCGACACCCCGGGCTTCCAGGTCCACCTCGGTGGCGGCCTGGCCTCCCAGGACCAGGAGTCGGGTGGGCTCGGCCGCACGGTCCGCGGACTCCGCGTGCCGTCCGCGGACCTGCCCGACTACGTGGAGCGCGTGATCCGCAAGTACATGGAGACCGGTGCCAGCGGCGAGACGTTCGCCGAGTGGGCCCACCGTGTGGAGGAGGAGGTTCTGGTATGACCGCAGTCGCACTCGATCTGCTGCCCCGCAGCACCGTCCTGACCCCCGGCCCCGGCCGGCGTCGGACCACCGAGGAACTCAAGGCCATCGCCGAGGACGCGGCGCGTCGATTCGACGACCGCGGGCTCTACGGCCACCACGGCGAGGTCGACCCCGCCGAGGTCCTGGCCTGGGCGGGCGAGACCTTCGGCGACGCCCTCGCCGTGGCCTGCTCGATGGCCAACACCGTGGTGCCGGAGATGACCGCGCAGTACGCCCCGGGAGTGGACGTGCTCTTCCTCGACACGGGGTACCACTTCTCGGAGACCATCGGCGTCCGGGACGCCCTCGCGTCCACACCGGGCCTCAACGTCGTGGACGTGCGCAGCCCCGCGAGCCGCGAGGAGCACGAGGCCGCGCTCGGCCCGCGCCCGTTCGAGACGAACCCGGAGCTGTGCTGCCGCCTGCGCAAGGTGGAGCCGCTCGACGCGGCGCTGTCCGGATACGAGGCGTGGATCACCGGTCTGCGCCGGGTGGACACCGACCACCGCGCCGGAGCGGCGATCGTGGAGTGGGACGCCAAGCACTCGATGATCAAGATCAACCCGCTCGTGGCGTGGACCCTGGATCGCGTCCACGCCTACGCGGAGGAGCACGGGTGCCTCCTCAATCCCCTGCTCGACGACGGCTTCCCGTCGATAGGCTGTGAGCCGTGCACCCACCGCGTCGAAGCCGGAGCGGATCCGCGCTCAGGTCGCTGGGCCGGTTCCTCCAAGACCGAGTGCGGCATCCACCTGTGACGATCGCGTTCGCTGACGCCGCCCCCGCGGCCGAGCGGCCGGCGGCACCCGCGTTGGACGGCCTCCCCCTGACGGTGGGGCTGTCCGCGCGCGAGGTGCTGGTGGTGGGCGCGGGG
>NZ_JAALEA010000042.1 GCF_014145145.1 Dietzia cercidiphylli | reverse complement strand
CGAACGACGACAGGCGTCGAGGACCGCGTCGGCGGGCTGGTGCTGCAGGGTCGAGTCCGGGCCGGCGACGGTGCCGTAGCCGACGATCTCGGCCAGCACCGGCCACCCCTCGGCCTCCGCACGGGCGGCGGTGGTGACGATGACGGCGGAGGCGCCGTCGGAGATCTGGGAGGAGGATCCCGCGGTGATGGTCCCGTCCTTCGCGAACGCGGGCCTGAGCTTGCCCATCGACTCGGCGGTCGACTCGGCGCGAACACCCTCGTCGGTCTCCACGACCGTGTCGCCCTTGCGGCCCTTCACCGTCACGGGGACCACCTCGTCCGCGAACCGACCCTCGGCCCACGCGGCCGCGGCGCGCTGGTGGGAGACGGCCGCGAACTCGTCCTGGTGCTCGCGGGTGATCTCCAACTCGGCGTTGCGCGCTTCGGTGAGCGCGCCCATCGGCTGGTCGGTGGGCACGTCGTGCAGGCCGTCGTAGGCCATGTGGTCCAGGACCTCGATGGAACCGTACTTGTACCCGGCACGGCTCTTGGGCAGCAGGTGGGGCGCCTGGGACATCGACTCCTGGCCGCCCGCCACGACGACCTCGGAGTATCCGGCGCGGATCGCCTGGTCCGCCAGCGCGATGGCCGTCAGGCCGGACAGGCACATCTTGTTGATGCTCAGCGCGTCCACCCGCTGGGGGATACCGGCGGCCAGCGACGCCTGACGCGCGGGCATCTGCCCGTTCCCGGCGGACAGCACCTGACCCATGATCACCTGATCGACGGCCTCGGCGGGCACGCCGCCGCGCTCGAGAGCCCCGCGGATGGCGATCCCGCCCAGTTCGGGGGCGGACAGGGAGGACAGACCGCCCTGGAGACGGCCGAACGGGGTGCGGGCCCCGGAGACGATGACGGTGCGGGTGGAGTCGGCGGACATTGCGGACCTTCCATTCGAGGGGCTGTACGTGTACACGCCAAACTACCGTCTGCCGTCACCGACTACCGTGGTCCCCATGACCACTACCCCAGCCGGCCAGCCCCTGCTCCCCGCCGAACTCGTCGTGGCGATCGACCACGTCGGAGTGGCGGTTCCCGACTTCGACGCCGCCGTGTCCTGGTACCGGGACAACCTCGGGATGGAGAACCTCCACGAGGAGGTCAACGAGGAGCAGGGAGTACGCGAGGCCATGCTGGGGTCGCCCGGCCGACCGGACGGAAGCGCCCTCCTCCAGGTGCTCGCCCCCCTCGACGAGTCGTCGACGATCGCCAAGTACCTGGATCGCAACGGCCCGGGCATCCAGCAGATGGCGGTCCGGGTGACCGACATCGAGGCCATCACCGAGCACCTCACCGGACGCGGTGTGCGGGTGCTGTACCCGGAACCGAAGAGAGGCACGGCGGGTTCACGGATCAACTTCGTGCACCCCAAGGACGCCGGGGGCGTGCTCCTGGAACTGGTCGAGCCGGCCGCCGGGTCGCACTAGGGTCCGGGCGGGGCCTCCCCGCTAGGGTGGGGCCATGTCGAGCACACACATGCCCACCACGGGCGCCGACCCCTTCGCGGTGGTCCGCAAGGGCTTCGACCGCGAGCAGGTGACCTCCACCCTCACGCGCCTGGAGGCCGAGGTCGAGCTCCTCCGCGCCGACCGCGACGCCGCCGTCGAGCGGGCCGAACGGGCTGCCGCCGAGGCGGCCCGGGAACGAGCC
>NZ_JAALEA010000429.1 GCF_014145145.1 Dietzia cercidiphylli | reverse complement strand
AGGTCGACAGGGTCATCCTCGAGGCGTTCCCGGGCCGGGAGAAGACCGACCTCGTCGTCGTCAGCACCGCCGACGCCTTCCTGGCCTACCACCCGTACCTGGCCTACCAGGCCGTCACCTCCCACTACGCCAACCCGCTCGGCCGGTACGACGAGCGCAACGAGGCGATGATCGGCTGGGAGGACGCCACCAGCGGCGACGAGCTGTACGCCATGATGAACGCCACCCCGTGGCGGCGCCCGGACGCCGTGGTCGCCCGCCCCTCGGGTTCCGGGTACGCGCTGCGCCTGGCCGAGGACACCTACCCCAACGACCCCAACGTGCGCCGGTTCGGCGTCACCATCCCCGCCGAGGCCGTGGAGGGCCCCCACTTCGAGGTCCACGACGTCGGACCGTTCGCCGTGATCGTGGTGCGATGAGGTGACCCCACTGTGACGGCGAGCGGCGGGCGCCCCCTCGGGCTGCACCCGTACCCGGGGATGGACCGCGACCGACGGCTGGCCGTGATCACCGGCTTCCTCGGCGCGTTCCTGGCGATCCTGTCCGGTTTCCTCCCGGTCCACCAGAACACCACCGAGGTGCGCTGGACCGCCGGACCCGACTACGCCTCCGTCACCGCCCCACTGGTCTCCGGGAGACCGCTGGACCTGACCATCACCGCACCGTGTGGCCCGCTGTCGCAGGTTCCCGACGACACGATCGTGTTCTCGACCCTGCCCGAGGGCGCACCCGGTCGGATCTCCGACGGCCTCGTGGTCCAGCGCTCGGCCGACGCCGCGGGGGACCCCGCCATCGAGGTGGCGGTCCGCAACACCACCCTGCTCTCGGTCCCCCTGTCCACCCTCCGGGACCCGGCCTGCGAGTCGCTGCGGGTCCGGGCCGAGGTCGGGGTGCTGGTGGCCGAGCTCACCGGCCTGTCCGAGGACGGGGACCGGGGCGGGGACGACGACGAGAACGGGCAGGACCCGGTCAGCGCGGCCGTCCCGGGAACCATGCGACCGCAGGTGACAGGGGTGTTCACGGACCTCACGCCCACCTCCGCGCCCGAGGGGCTGGGCGGGTCGACGGTGGAGATCACCGTCGACTCCCGTTACTCCTCCAGCCCCACGGTGCTCAAGCTGGCGCTGATGGTGCTGGGGATCCTGGCGACCCTCGCCTCGGTGGTGTTCCTGCACCGCCTCGACGGGATCGACGGACGGTCCGACCGCCGGTTCGTCCCCCGCTCGTGGACCCGGTTGTCGGCGGTGGACGGCGTGGTGGTGGGCGTCCTGGGGTTCTGGCACCTCGTCGGCGCCAACACCTCCGACGACGGCTAC
>NZ_JAALEA010000428.1 GCF_014145145.1 Dietzia cercidiphylli | reverse complement strand
GCCCGAGCGCGCATCCTGGCCCGAGGGGCGCGACCCGGCCCCGACGGTGTCCGGGCGGGATCGGCCGCTCAGGCCCGGCGGCTCACGGCCGCCACCACTGCCGCAGGGGAACGTCCCAGGTCATGGTGTCGCCGAGCCGGACGGCCAGGATCTGATGGAGCTGGATCTTGTTGTGCTCGAAGCCGTACTGGCAGGCACCCATGTAGAGCCCCCACAGCTTGGCCATCGGTTCGCCCACCTCGTCGACGGCCTCGTCCCAGTGCTCGACCAGGTTCGCGCACCAGTCGCGCAGCGTGAACGCGTAGTGCTGGCGGAGGTTCTCCTCGTGGACCACCTCGAACCCGGCGTTCTCCGCCTCGAGGTGGACCGTCCCGGCACCGGCCAGTTCGCCGTCGGGGAAGATGTACCGGTCGATGAAGGCACCCGCCTTGACCGAGCGCGAGTTGTCCGGCCGGGTGATGCAGTGGTTGAGCAGCCGACCCCCCGGCCTCAGGTAGCCGTGCAGCCGGGTGAAGTAGTCGTGGTAGTTCCTGCGCCCGATGTGCTCGGTGATGCCGATGGAACTGACCGCGTCGAAGTCACGCTCGGGAACGTCGCGGTAGTCCATCAGCCGGACCTCGGCGAGGTCCCCCAACCCCTGGTCCCGGATCGCGGCCTGTCCCCATTCGACCTGCTCGCGCGAGAGCGTCACGCCGATCGCCCGGACCCCCCGGGCGGCCGCGTACCGCACCATCCCGCCCCACCCGCAGCCCACGTCGAGCAGACGGTCCCCGGCCTTCAGTCCGAGCTTGTCGAACACCAGCCGGTACTTGTTGTCCTGGGCCTCCTCCAGGCAGACCCCGGCGTCGGGGTAGCACGCGCAGGTGTAGGTCATGGAGGGCCCGAGGATCCACTCGTAGAAGCGGTTGGACACGTCGTAGTGGTAGCTGACCACCTCCGAGTCCCGCTTCTTGGAGTGCCTGCGCATGCCGTGCGCGACGCGACGCCACGCCGCGGGCACCTCCTGCTCGGGAATCGGCAGCATCGTGATGTTCTCGCGCCCGATCGAGCGGGCGATGCGCGCCATCGTCCGCAGGTCCGGCGTGTGCGTCATGGTCTTGCGGAAGACCTCGAGCGCGCCGAACACGTCATGCGGCGCACCGGGATGCACCCCGTCGACCTCGAGCTCGCCCATGAGGTAGGCGCGGGCCAGTCCGAGGTCGCCCGGCGCGGTGACGAAGTACTGCAGCGCCCTCCGGCTCGTCAGGCGTAGCACCAGCTCGCTGTTCTCCGGGCCGAACGCCGACCCGTCGTAGGCCTCGATCCGCAGGGGCGGCTCCCCCGTCGCGAACGCGGCGACGATCTCGCCGATGGTCATCCTGTCCGTTGTCACCGTGCACCCACCGACTTGTCATAGAGGGTCGCGAAGCGGCCCCGGGGATCGAATCGCGTCTTGAGATGTGCCGCGTGCTCGCCGCCGTACAGCTGGTCGAACTCCTCGCGGGAGTAGAAGACCTCGGAGTAGAGCGACTTGTGCCCGCCGAGCCGGGAGACCTCCTGTTCGATGCGCCGGTTCCACGCCCCCTCGGCCATGCCGGGCTCGATCGGCGCGGAGGACCAGAACCCGATGTTGACGTACGTGGTCTCCGGCGCCAGCGGATACAGCGGCCACGGCCGGTCGGAGCCGGGGCCGCCGCCCACACCCGGCGCGGGCGTGGACTCACGCAGCCGCAGCGGGCAGATCCACAGCGGCTCGATGGGCACCTCCCGCAGGAACCACTCGAGGAACTCCTCGGTCCGGTCGATGGTCACCTCGACGTCCTGCACCACGCGCTCCCGCGGGCCCTCGCCCTTGAGCGCGCCGATCCTGTTGCCCAGGTCGTATCGGTGGTCCAGGCCGATGATCTTCCAGTACGCCGACGACCTCAGCAGCTGTTGCGGCCACCACCGGCGGATGCCGGGGTTCTGCACCCCGAACGCACGCGAGCACCAGAACCAGTCGGTGTCCCAGCGCCACAGGTAGTCGCGGATGGTCAGCCGGTCGCGGGCCACCGAGCCGGCGGGGCCGCCGTGCTGGATCGACCGGTAGTAGATCGCCTGCTTGTCCCGCACCCCCGTGTAGTCCGAGACGGGGCCGGGCTCGTCGGTCCGCCGGCCCAGCGTCAGGTAGGACTCGCCCGCCGAGAAGACGACCCCGTCCAGGAAATCGACCTCCTCGTCGTCGTACGACCCGGACTCGCCGATCCGCGCCAGCCCGTCGGTCAGCGCGGCGAGGGAGTCGAACCGGACGTGGCGCAGTCCGACGTACCGCTCGACCGGTTCGAGCGCGATGCGCAGCCGCACCGCGTACCCGAGCGAGCCGTAGGAGTTGGGGAACCCGCGGTACAGCTCGCGCTCCCGGTCCGTGCCGTCGGGGCGGGCGGTGACGATCTCGCCCGTGCCGGTGAGCACGTCCATCTCCAGCACCGACTCGTGGGGCAGTCCCAGCCGGAAGGAGCTGGACTCGATGCCCAGTCCGGTCACCGCGCCGCCGAGGGTGATGGTCTTGAGCTGCGGCACCACGTACGGCATCAGCCCGTACGGCAGGGTGGCGTCCACCAGGTCCTCGTACGTGCACATGCCCTGGACGTCGGCGGTGCGGGCGTCCGGATCCACGGAGACGACGCGCGTCAGGCCGGTGGTGTCGAGGCCGGGCGACGACGACGAGGCGCGCGGCCTGAAGAGGTTGGACGTCTTCTTGGCCAACCGGACGGGCTCACCCCGGGGGACCGCCTCGAAACTGGCCAGGAGCCGACGGACACCCTCCTCGTGGCGCCGGGGCCCGACGATCAGCGATCCGGACAGACGACCATGAGTGCCCATGCGTCCCACCCTAGTAGCGGTCGGCCACCATCGGAGTTGATCCGGCCGCGGCTCACCCCGGTGGTCCGGACACGGGTGTCCCGTCACCTCGGCGGGCGGGGAGCGGAGACCGCGTGGGTCCCGTCTCGAACACGTCTCGATTGGGACACCGGTCATCTCGGTCGGGCCAAACGATCCCGAGCCCGGTGGCCGGATACGTAGCCTTCCCGGCA
>NZ_JAALEA010000427.1 GCF_014145145.1 Dietzia cercidiphylli | reverse complement strand
CGACCGCCGTGGTGGGGCGGCCCGGGCTGTACCGCGCGGCGGCGGACGACAGGGTGACGACCGGCGCTCCGGTGGTCGTCCGGGGCAGGACGCCCGGCAGGCCGCACGCGTCGACGAGCCGACGCTCCCCGACGAGATCGAGGCCGCGGATCTCGACATGGAGATCCGGAGGGACCTCCGTGGGCTGGACAAGGCCAACGCCGAGCTCGTGGCACGGCACCTGGTCGCCGCGATGCACTTCGTCGACGACGATCCCGAGCTGGCTCTCGCCCACGGCCGGGCCGCGAAGAATCGCGCCGGGAGGATAGGCGTCGTCCGGGAGACCCTCGGCGTGCTCGCATACCGGGCCCGTGAGTGGTCCGAGGCCCTCGGGGAACTGCGTGCGGCCCGCCGGATCTCGGGAGGGCCCGGACTTCTCGCGATGATGGCAGACTGCGAGCGGGGCCTCGAGCGTCCGCAGAAGGCCATCGAACTCGCCCGGGGGGAGGAATCCCGCCAGGTCTCCGGTGAGGACCTCGTGGAACTACGCATCGTCGAGGCCGGTGCGCGGGTGGATATGGGCCAGCTCGACGCCGCCCTGGTGACCCTCCAGGACGCCGGCGCCGACCCGGCGGCGGTGGGCGAGGAGGCGGCACGGTTGGACTACGCGTACGCGGAGGTGCTGTTGGCGTCCGGTCGGAAGGACGAGGCCGCCGCGTGGTTCGGGCATGCGGTCGCGGCCGACCCGGACCATCACACGGACGCGGAGTCGCGTCTGGCAGAGCTCGAGGACTAGCCGCCGGTGTCACCAGCCACTCTGTCGGATCTGCACGACGCACTTCTCGTGGACCTCGACGGGACTCTCATCCGCGGTTCCGAGCCCATACCCGGCGCGGCCGAAGCGCTGGACGGGTCGGGGCTCCCGGTGGTCTACGTGACCAACAATGCGAGCCGTGCCCCCGCCGACACCGCAGCGCACCTCCGCGAACTGGGTTTCACGGCCCGCACGTCCGACGTCATGACGAGCGCCCAGGCGGCCGTGATGATGTTGGTCGATCACGTCGACGCCGGCGCGAGGGTTCTCGTCGTGGGACACGCCAGCTTCCGCGACCTCGCACGGGAAGCGGGCTACGAGGTCGTCCTCTCGGCCGACGATCATCCGGAGGTGGTCCTCCAGGGACTGTCCCGCGAGCTGACCTGGGGCGATCTCGCCGAAGGGTGTCTCGCCATCCGCCGTGGGGTTCCCTGGGTGGCCTCCAACACCGACACGACGCTACCCACCGAGCGGGGCCTGCTCCCCGGGAACGGCTCGCTGGTCGCCGCGCTCCGGGCGGCGACGGACCGCGAACCCGTCGTGGCGGGAAAGCCGGCCGCCGGGGTCCTCAGGGCTGCCGCCGACCTCGTCGGCGCGACGCGTCCACTGGTCATCGGCGACAGGCTCGACACCGACATCGAGGGCGCGGTGGCGGCTGGTATGCCCGCACTGCTGGTCCTGACCGGTGTCCACGGGACGGCCGATCTGCTGGTCGCCGACGAGCGTCGTCGCGCCACCCATCTGGCCCGGGACCTGGCGGCGCTCGCCGCGCCGCCCGAGTCCAGTCATATCGACTCGGCCGCCGAACTCGACGCGAGGGTGCAGGACGGGGCTCTTCACCTGCAGGGGATCCCGGAGACGCTCAGCGGTGTCGATCTGGCGCGCAGCGTCATCCGTCAGGCATGGCGCCACGGAGTGAGCGCCATCGGGGATCCCGGTGGCGGTGCGCGGTCGCGGCTCGCCGATGCGGGACTCGTCGTGGGCTAGCGTGGACCGCGTGAGCACACCCGGACCGACACCACTGCCCGGGCCCGCGGGCCCGGACGTCGACGAGCTCCGCTCGGCGTTCGACGATCTCCTCGCTGACTCCGTCGGGCCGTCGACGGCCGGAGTCGACGGAGGCGACGGAGGCGGGGTGGTCCGTGACGATCAGGTCAGGGCCCTGGACGCCGCTCATGACCTGCTCGCCCGAGCGCTCTCCGCCCTGGACTCCGCCCGCTGATGGCGGTCACTCGGAGGCGCCTGGACGCCGAGCTGGTCCGCCGCAAGATGTGTGACAGTCGGGAACGCGCCAGGGACCTCATCGACTCGGGGCGAGTGATCGTCAACGGGGTGGCAGCCCGCAAGCCCGCGACCCAGGTGGAGCCGACCACCTCGATCGCGCTCGCCGCGTCGAACGAACCGGACTGGGCCTCGCGGGGAGCCCACAAACTCATCGGTGCGCTGGACGTCTTCGGCGTGGGCGTGGCCGGGGCGCGCTGTCTGGACGCCGGTGCCTCCACGGGAGGCTTCACCGATGTCCTGCTCTCACGGGGTGCCTCCCGCGTCGAGGCGGTGGACGTGGGCTACGGGCAACTCGTGTGGCGCCTGCGCAGCGACGGTCGCGTCGGGGTCCACGACAAGACCAATGTGCGATCCCTCACTGCCGAGGACATCGGGGGGGAGGTCGACGTGGTGGTCTCGGACCTGTCCTTCATCTCCCTCCCGCTCGTCCTGCCCGCACTGACCGCGTGCGTCCGCACCGGCGGGGATCTGCTGCCGATGGTCAAACCGCAGTTCGAGGTGGGCCGCGAGCGGGTCGGCCAGGGTGGCGTCGTCCGCGACCCCGCCCTCCGGATCAAGTCGGTCACGGGTGTCGCGCGCGCCGCTGCGTCGCTCGGGCTGGAGGCGCTCGGCTGCGTGGCCAGCCCGCTCCCCGGGCCGTCCGGGAACGTCGAGTACTTCCTTCACCTACGCAAGACCGAGTCGGGTGTCCCGGCCGAGCTGTCGCGCGAGGCGTCGGACACCATCCACCGCGCTGTGGAGGAGGGGCCGAGATGACGGACATGACAGGTCAGGGGACACCCCGCCGGATCCTGCTCGAGGCCAACCTCGACCGGCCGGACATCGTCGCCATCGTCGCCCAGGTCGTCGACGCCTGCGCGAACCGGGGGATCGCGGTGCGCATGCTCGCCGACACGAGTGAGAACGTCGCCACGGGGACGGGCGTGGAGTCGGTCGCCGACACTCCGCACGCCGCCGACGGGTGCGAGCTCGTCCTGGTCCTGGGTGGGGACGGGACGTTCCTGCGGGCGTGTCAGTACGCCACCGCGGCCGATGTGCCGGTGCTGGGGGTCAACCTCGGGCATGTCGGGTTCCTCGCCGAGTCGGAGGTCTCCTCGCTGCACGGGGTCGTCGAACAGATCGCCGACCGGGACTACCGGGTGGTCGAGCGCATGACGGTCGAGGCCACCGTCATGCACGGGGACACCGTCCTCGGCCACGACTGGGCGCTCAACGAGGTGAGTATCGAGAAGGTCTCCCGGCAGGGCGTCCTCGAGGCGTCGGTCGAGATCGATGGGCGACCGGTGAGCGACTATGGGTGCGACGGCATGCTCGTGTCGACCCCGACCGGGTCGACGGCCTACGCGTTCTCCGCGGGAGGGCCGATCGTCTGGCCGGAGCTCGACGCGATCCTGGTGGTCCCGAACAACGCCCATGCCCTGTTCGCCCGGCCCATGGTGGTGGCGCCGAGTTCGCGTGTCGCCGTGGAGACCGGGACCCGGTCGGGGCCCGCGGTGGTCGTGCTCGAC
>NZ_JAALEA010000426.1 GCF_014145145.1 Dietzia cercidiphylli | reverse complement strand
CGGGGGCGTCGGGAGCGGGGGCGTCGGGAGCGGGATCAGCCATCAGCGGGCGCCTTTCCGGGAATCGAGGATCGAGTGGCCGTACTCCACCAGCTCGCGGATCTGCGGGCCGATGTCACCGAAGTCCTGTCCGGCCATGTCCCCGGCCTCGGAGCGGGTGGCCACACCCTGGGCGATCGCCGCGAACTTGAACGTCGCGAACGCCAGGTACCAGGGCATGTGTGCGGGATCCGTGCCGGTCGCGGAGCAGTACCTGTCCAGCAACCGCTGCGGACCGGGCCACCCGGGGCCCGTGGTCAGACTCGGGATGAGCGGGACCTCGGGTCCGTCGGGATCGCCCCAGTACAGAACGGTCTGGGCGAGGTCGGCCACCGGATCGCCGAGGGTCGACAGTTCCCAGTCGAGGATCGCCTTGATCCGTCCCGGATCGTCGGCGTCGACCACACAGTTGTCCATGCGGTAGTCACCGTGGATGATCCGCGACGACGGCGAGGTGGGCAGGTCCCGGCCGAGTCGCGCGGCCAGCTCGGGGAGGCGGTCCGCGCGGACGCTCGCGCTCGCCTTCTCGGACTGTCCCAGCCACCGGCGTAGCTGGCGCTCCAGATAACCCTCCGGCCGCCCCAGATCCCCCAGGCCGACGGCGTCCTGATCCACTGCGTGGAGAGCGACCATCGCGTCGATCTGCGCGTCCGCCATGGCCGCCTTGTCGTCGTCGGACTCGGCGTAGCCCGGCGGCAGTTCGTCGCGGATCACGTGACCGACGACCTTCTCCATCACGTAGTACGGGACACCGAGGTCCTCGCCGGTGGTCTCGTTGAGCACGATCCCGGCCACCGGGACGTCCGTCGACGCCAGCCCCAGCTGGATGCGCGCCTCGCGCCCCATGTCGTGGGCGCTCGGGAGGAGCTCACCCGTGGGCGGCCGACGCAGGATGAGCTCGCCGGCGTCCGAGCGGAGCGTGAACGTGAGGTTGGACTTGCCCCCCGCGATCAGCTCGGCGGAGAAGTCCGTCCAGGCCGCCTCGCCCGTGGCCTCGGCGATCTTGGGGCCCACGACGTCGGGGCGGAGGAGTCGGTCGACCGCCGGGCCGGCGGACGATTCTGGTGGAGTGGTCATGGGGTGATCCTCGCGGTTGATGGGCGGCCGGATGACCGGAACGGGCACGGACTAGTCGTGGCCGACCGTGTGCAGGTCGTTGCCGCGGGTCTCCTTCATGATCGCCGTCGCGATGATGGTGCAGACGCAGAGCACGATGATGTAGGCGCTGATCATCCAGTACACGTCCCACTCGATGAACTGCGCGTTGAGGTACGGTGCGCTGCCGCCGAAGACCGCGACGGACAGGGAGTAGGCGAAACCGATGCCCGCCGTGCGCATCTTGGTGGGGAACGCCTCGGACATGAACGACGACAGGATGGAACCGGCGGCGGCGACCAGGGTCATGGCGATCAGCGAGGTGAGGAACAGGGTCCACGGTCGGTCGTCGATCATGCCCATCAGGAACGGGGTGGTGACGATGGTGCCGACAGCGAAGATGAAGATCACCGGGCGCCGGCCGATCTTGTCCGACAGCAGGCCCCACAGCGGGAGCGTGCACAGGGCGACCAGCTGGCTGCCGAAGATCATCCAGAAGGCGGCGCCCGCATCCATGTCGCGTTGGGTGATCGCGAAGGTGGAGGCGTACGAGCTCCAGGTGTAGTGGGCGACGGTGACGCCGGAGACCATGGTCACGACCAGCGCGATGGCACGGGCAAGACGGCCCCTGGAGAAGGTGACCACCGGGGAGGTCGGGTCGGCTGCGGCCGCCTCGGCGGCCTTGTCGAAGACGTCGGACTCCTCCATCCCGGCCCGCAGGTACAGCACGAACAGGGCGAACACGGCACCGAGCAGGAACGGGATGCGCCAGCCCCACTCGCCGACGGCGGACTCGGACAGCACGGCGGTGATGGTGCCGCCCACGCCGTAGGCGATCACGGTGCCGCCCATGATGGCGACGAAGACCAGGCTCCCCCACATCCCGCGACGGTGGGGCGGCGCGATCTCGGCGACGTAGCTGTACGCGGTCGCGGACTCACCACCGTGCGCGAAGCCCTGGACGATCCGGCACAGCAGGAGCAGCACGGAGGCGAAGACACCCAGGGTCTCGTAGCTCGGCAGCAGTCCGATCAGCAGGCTCGCGCCCGCCATCATGAGCATGGTGGTGATGAGGACCCACTTGCGGCCCTTGACGTCGGCGATCCGGCCGAAGACGATCCCGCCGAGCGGCCGGACGAGGAAGCCCACGGCGAAGACGGCGAAGGTCGCCAGCAGGGCCGAGACCGGGTTCTCGTTGTTGAACATCGCCGCCGCGATGAACGGGGCGAACACCGCGTAAGCGGTCCATTCGTACCACTCGAACAGCTGCCCGGTGGTGCTGGCCGCGAGCGACCTCTTGGCGTTCCTGTTGCCCTCGGCGGACTGCGTCGGGGTGACCTCCGAGGGGAGGTCGGGGCGGATGCTGGCCTCGGCCATGTCATCTCCTTCGGGTCGGGTGAGGGGTCTGGGGAATCAGGAGGGGGTGTGCTCGTCGCGGAGTTCGCGGCGACGGATCTTGCCGGTCTGGGTCTTGGGCAGCTCGCCGACCACGTGGACCTCGGCGGGCCTCTTGTAGGCGGCGAGTCTGGAGGCGGCGAAGGCGACCAACTCCTCCCCGGTGGCGGTGCGGCCCGCCTTGAGGGAGACGAACGCGACCACCTTCTCGCCGCGGTACTCGTCCGGCAGGCCCACGACCGCGGCCTCGAAGACCGCGTCGTGCTCGTACAGGACGTCCTCGACCTCGCGGGGCCAGACCTTGTACCCGGAGGCGTTGATCTGGTCCTTGAGCCTGTCGACGAGGTAGACCCAGCCGGCGGAGTCCATGACGGCGACATCACCGGTGTGCAGCCGGCCGCCGGGCATCGCCCCGGCGGTGGCCGCGGCGTTGCGCCAGTACCCGGACACGATCTGGGGTCCGCTCAGGACCAGCTCGCCCTGCTGCCCCGGCGGGACGGGTCGATCGTCGACGCCCACCACGCTCGCGTCGACCCCCGGGAGTGGGACCCCGACGGAGAGCGTCCCGCTGGCCTCGTCCACGGGGGCGCGGAGTCCGGGCGGGACGGCGACGACCCCCGAGGTCGTCTCGGTCATCCCGTAGGCGTTGTGGATGTAGTGGCCGAACCGCTCCCGGAACCGCTCGACCGTCGACGGCGGGATCGGTGCTCCCCCGCTGTAGAGCGTCTTGACGGACCCGAAGTGCTCCGGGCCGGCCTCGTCCAGACGCATGAGCGCGTTGAAGGCCGTGATGGACCCGATCGTGTAGGTGACCCGGTGTTCGCGGAAGGCGTCCAGGACGACCTCGGGCCGGAAGCGCCCGGCAAAGACGAGGGTGGTGTCCCCCAGCAGGCCGAGGGTCGCGTTGATGACGGCACCGGTGATGTGGAACAGCGGCGCTATGGCCAACACCACGTCTCCCGGCACGATGCCGACGAAGTCGGCGAAACTCCGGGCCACGGCCACCACGTTCGCGTGCGAGTTCATCGCACCCTTCGGGGGACCGGTGGTCCCCGAGGTGTAGGTCAGCAGCGCGAGGTCGTCCGGTGACACCGTGACGGGAGCCGGGGTCCGACCCGAGAAGTCGGAGATGAGCCGCACGAGATCGCCGTCCTCCGACGGCGCTCCCGGGTCCGTTCCGCCGAATACCCGGGGGTCGTTCCTGGTCTGGAGGTCCCGCTCGCTGGTGCTCAGGATCCACCGGGCGTCGGTGCCCTCCACGCTCTCGCGGATCGCGGCGACGTCCCGGTCGGTGGCGATGATCCCCACCGCGCCGGAGTCCTCGACGGGCAACCGGAGCTCGCGACCGAAGTACATCGGGTTGAGGACCACGGCGGCGGCGCCGATCTTCCACAGGGCGAGCAGCGCCAGCGCGTACTGCGGGATGTTCTGCAGGTGGATGCCGACGCGGTCGCCGCCCCGCACCCCTCGATCCTGCAGCGCCGCGCCGAGGGCGTCCGACATGCGGTCGACCTCACGCGCCGAGAGGAGGGTGTCGAAGTACGCGACCGCGGTCCGGTCCGGACTCGTCGCGACCCGGTCGCGCCAGGCGTCGACCAGCGTCGCCCGCCGCCCCGCGAGGCCCTCGTCGAGACCCGGACGGTACAACTCCCGCCACGGGCGCGGGTTCGGTCCGTTCATCATCGCCCTCCGCTCCGTCGGCCCGACCGAGCGATCGCTCGGTCCGATGTAGTGTTACCCACACCACATCACGTGTCAAGTGATCGACAGCTAGGGTTTTTCGATGACCGAGGAGAGTCCACCGATGAGCGACTGGCGAGAATTCGGGCCCGACACCCTGTCGCCCCCGTTACGTGCCGCGTTGGTCGTCTTCGCGCGACACGGGTACCACGGCGCCTCGATCAGGATGATCGCCGAAGAGGCCGGACTGTCCGTTCCGGGCCTCTACCACCACTATCGCTCGAAACAGGCGATCCTCGCGGCCGTGGTGGACACGGCGATGGCGGAGATGCTCGAGCACACCGGCGCGGCCGTGGAGGACGCCGGGAGCCACCCGGTCGCCCGCTTCGAGAACCTCGTGGAGTGCCTCGCCCGCTTCCACATGGCCAGGCGGGACCAGGCGTTCGTGGCCTCCACGGAGATGCGGAGCATGGACCCGGGCGTCCGCGCCCACCACATCGCCCAACGCGACTCTCAGCAGGCGATGCTCGAGGAGGCCATCCGGGCCGGCGTCGACTCGGGGGACTTCGCCTGTGAGCACCCCGAGGACGCGGCCCGCGCGATCTCGTCGCTGTGCGTGTCGATCTCCTCCTGGTACCGCCCCGACGGCCCGCTGACGAGAGACGACGTGGTGGCACGACACCTGTACTTCGCCCGCGGCATGGTGGGCGCGGCCCGGGCCGGCGGCGTCGCCGACCCGTCACCGTCCCCGAGTTGACCGGCCCTTCCCCCGCGGCGCCTGCTGCCGGCCACGTGGCTGCTCACCCCGC
>NZ_JAALEA010000425.1 GCF_014145145.1 Dietzia cercidiphylli | reverse complement strand
GACGGGCGCGGTCAGCCGGCGACGGGCGCGGTCAGCCGGCGACGCGCCGCAGGCGCGCCGACATGTGCGGGACCAGGCCCTTCTCCGGGTGGACGCGCTCCTCGACCCACCCCAGGTCGCCGCCCTCGACGATCCCGTAGATGCGCTTGGCGCCGCCACGCTCCGGGCCGGTGGGGGAGGCGAGCACGACGTCGGTCGCCATCTCCCACGCGGCCTGGTTGATCGGCGCCCCGTAGTACATCTCGATGACCCCGGAGGCGTGCGCCACCAGGAACTCGAGCTGGTCGTCCGCGGAGATCCGCCAGAACCCCGACTCGCGGTAGGCGGCGTCGTCGACCGCCCCGCCCGTGTCGAACGTCCAGGCGCGGGAACTCCAGCTCAGGTAGTTCTCCCCGTCGTGGGAGACGACGATCTGCTGGCCGAAGCGGTGCTCGCCCCGGTCGGCGGTGTCCGCCTCGCCCTCGCCCTCCCAGACCCCCACCAGGGGGAGCAGGGCGAGAAGGCCCGGGTGCAGGTCAGGACCGAACCGGAGGTTGGCCGTGTCCCCCGGGACCGGGAGGTCGGAGAACGCCGGGATGTTCCGACCCGCGGTCTGCTCGGAACGCTGCGCCGCGGCATCGACCGCCGCGTTCGCGGACCCGCGGACGGCCGAGCCGCCGTCTCCCCCCTCGGGGGTGGACGACGTCGGGTCGACCGCGCCGGTGTGGCCGCCGTCCGTCACGACTCGTCGGTGACCGTGCGGTACACGATGTAGCAGGTGACCCATGTGATGGCCAGCGTGCAGAGGACGAGGAGGATCTCGAAGAAGAGCACCATGGTCTAATCCTAACCCCGAGGGTGTCAGCCGAGTGAGATGCGGGCGTCGATCGAGTGGATCAGGCAGTCCTCGGGGGGTACCACGAAGTCCTCGCTGACCCGTGCCCTGAGCCCCACCACGGTCACGAGGGTGAAGTCCGCGTGCACGACGCCCTCGCGTCCCGGCGGATCGACGGTGATCACGATGTCGCGCACCTCCCGGATGGTCGAGTACTGCAGGTGCAGGTGCAGGTCCCACTTGAGGTGGTCGGCGCCGAACCCGGTCCTGAGCCCGTTCTCCCGCCGGACGCAGTCCGGCGCGAAGGGCACCCGGAACGCGGCCGCGGGCAGCGTGAGCGCGGTGAGGTACATCCGCACCGCCGCCTCGCGCTCCGCGGGGGAGTACGGGCCGGGGTGGTCCGGGACCTGGGGGACCGCGCCCCGTCGCTGGTCGACGCCGACGATAACGGCGGAGGCCACGGAGGCGCCGACGGCGACGACGGAGGCGCGTGCGGCCAGTCCGAACGCTCGGGAGAGAAGTGACATGCCCCAGAGATTAGCGAGTCGATCGCCCGAGCGGGGCGAGGAGGATCCTCACCGCTCGACCGGGACACCGATCAGTGAGCCGTACTCCACCCAGCTGCCGTCGTAGTTGACCACGTCGGGCTGGTCGAGGAGCTCGTGGAGGACGAACCACGTGTGGCTGGAGCGCTCACCGATCCGGCAGTAGGTCACCACGCGGCGACCGGGTTCGTCGAGGAAGTCCGCGTAGATCTCGCGGAGGTCGGCGTCGGTGCGGAAGGTGCCGTCGCGGGTCACGGCGCGGTTCCAGGGGATGCTCACGGCGCCCGGGATGTGTCCGCGTTGACGCCCGCCCTCCTGGGGTAGCCCGGCCGGCGCCGCGAGCCTGCCGGTGTACTCGTCGACCGAGCGGACGTCCACGAGCGCGTCGTTGCCCAGCCCCGCCAGGACGTCGTCGCGGAACGCGCGGATCGACAGATCCTGCGGGTCGGCCACGTAAGCGGTCACCGGACGCCGGGGTACATCGGTGTCGAGAGGTAGTCCGTCGCGCTCCCACCGCATGCGACCCCCGTCGAGCAGCCGCACGTCGGCGTGGCCGTAGAGGCGCAGATACCAGTAGGCGTAGGCGGCGAACCAGTTGTGGTTGCCGCCGTACACCACGACCGTGTGATCGCGGGTGATCCCGCGTTCGGACATGAGTTCGCCGAACCTCTCGCGGCCCACGAGGTCCCGCGTGTACTCCTCCTGCAACTCCGTGCGCCAGTTCAGCGCGACGGCCCCGGGGATGTGGCCGTCGGTGTGATACGCCGACACGTCCTCGTCGACCTCGAGGAAGACCACCGAGTCATCGTCGAGGCGCGATTCGGCCCAGCGGGTGCTGACCAGTACGTCGTCGCGACTCATGTCGGGGAGTCTAGTGGTCCGGTCGGGCCAGGTCGCCGAGCGGCGTAGTGCCCGGGCCGGCGGTACCGCCGGCGGTGATCGTCCCACCCCGCACGGTGAGGGTCTCCACCGCGATCCCGAGGGGGAGGACGTCCGGGGAGAGGGTCAGCGCGGTCCGGCGCACCGCGAGGTCGGGGTCCTGGTCGGGGAACCCGGAGGGTCCCGTCGCGGCCCCGACCGGGACGAGGTGCGCGCCGGACTCGTCGACGACCAGGTCGACGATCGCCGACACCCGGGTGTCGGTCCCCGCGAGGGTCCCGGTGACGCGGGCCCGGTGCTCGACCCCCCCGGCGAGGCTCGGGTCGTCGGCGCCGCCGACCAGGACGTCCCGCATCCCCAGGGCGGGGCCGAGCGAGTCTCCGGTGATCTGGACGGAGACGGTGACCGCACCCGCGGTCATGTCGGCGGACCGGTCCTCCGGCACGGACAGATCGGTGACGGCCGCCTCCACGGCCACCGGACCGAGACCCGGGCGGGTGACACCCTCGACGCGGATCGACGCCGACGCCAGTGTCCCGGGCCCCGCCCACCGTGTCGACGGGCCCCCACCGATCATCACCGACGGGGCCGCGACCCCCGGGGTCGCCGGGCGGATCCGGGTGGACACGTCCGCCTCCACCATGGAGGCGTTGACGGAGTCCACGGTGAAGGCGCCGACCACCACGACGGCCAGGGCGGCGGTCGCCACCGTGACACTGCGACGGGCTCTCATGGGGTTCAGGTCTACTCCGATCGTCGGAACTGGGGGACGGGTCGCTAGTATCGTCTGGGCGCCCGGACGAGGAGGAAGCGACACATGGACGTAGTGCTCCTCACGACCGAAGCCGACCCCGAGGCGGTGGTCCCCGCGCTGTCGCTCCTGCCGCATTCGGTCAGACTGCTGCCGGCCCTCGCCTCCTCCGTGGCCGAGCTGTCGGGGGCCGCGCTCGCCGTCGTCGACGCACGGAGTGATCTCGCGGCGTCCCGCGCGCTCTGCCGCCTCCTGTCGGGGAGCGCGGACATCTCCGTCATCGCGGTGGTCTCGGAGGGCGGGCTCATCGCGGTCAGCGGGGACTGGGGTCTCGACGACATCATCCTGCCGACCACGGGACCGGCGGAGGTGGACGCCCGGTTCAGGCTCTCCGCCGCCCGTCACTCCGCGCAGGGGGAG
Source organism: Dietzia cercidiphylli (assembly GCF_014145145.1). Lineage (GTDB taxonomy): Bacteria > Actinomycetota > Actinomycetes > Mycobacteriales > Mycobacteriaceae > Dietzia > Dietzia natronolimnaea. Next base: position 673 of record NZ_JAALEA010000425.1, on the reverse strand, counting down.
TCCGACGGCGGGTTGCTCACGGTGGGCGAGCTCGTGATCGACGAGGAGACCTACGTCGCCCGGGTGAAGGGGCGACCCCTGGACCTGACCTACAAGGAGTTCGAACTCCTCAAGCACCTGTGTCAACACCCCGGACGCGTGTTCTCCCGCGCCCAGCTCCTCCAGGAGGTCTGGGGATACGACTTCTTCGGCGGAACCCGGACGGTCGACGTCCACGTCCGACGGCTGCGGGCCAAGCTGGGGCCCGACCACGAGTCCCTCATCGGAACCGTGCGTAACGTCGGGTACAAAGCGGTCCGGCCGACCGACCGCAGGGAGGACGGGGGAGACGCATGACCGCCATCGAGCACGCGGTGGACGACGAGACGGCCGCGCTGATCGAGGCCGTCGCCCGGGACGCCGCGGCCGAGGACGGGGTGGCACCGCTCGGCGAGCAGCCTCTGCGGTCGCTCCGGTCGGGCGACGAGCAGGCCGTCCGCCATCTCCTGGTCCGCGGAGACGAAGGTGATGTCGCGGGCTACGCCCAGCTCGACGGCAGCGGCGGGGAGGCGACCGCCGAGATGGTCGTGGCCCCCGGGCACCGTCGACGCGGGGTCGGGTCGGAGCTGGTCCGCGCGGTGTTCGACCTCGAACCCTCCGCCGCGGTGTGGGCGCACGGTGACCTGCCGGCCGA
>NZ_JAALEA010000424.1 GCF_014145145.1 Dietzia cercidiphylli | reverse complement strand
CGCCTCGCCCGCGGCCTCCGCCTCCGCGGCGGCCTCCGCGATGGCCCTGCGCCGCTCGTTCTCCTCGAACGGGTCCTGCAACGCGGAACGCTGCACCGCGTCGATGCTTCCGGCCAGTGCGCCGGGGAGCTCGGTGCCGGCGTCGGCGGCGGCGTCCTCGAGGAACCCGCCGGCCTCGGCCGAGCCCACCACCACGTCGTTCCAGAACGTCAGCTCGTGCGGGTAGAGCTCTCCGGCCTCCTGGCGCTCGGCCAGGGCGGCGAAGAACCCGCCGGCGAACTGCACGCTGAGGACCGGGAAGATGTACTCGGGGATCGAGAGCGAGCCGAGCCCGATGGTGCCCGACCCGATCGAGCCGGTCGGGTTGACGTAGACGGACCCGGGCAGGCTGCCGGAGGAGGCCACGGAGGCCACCGCGGATCCGCCCGCCGACCCCAGCGCCTCGAGCGGCGCCACCGAGCCCAGGACCTGGCCGACGGACAGCGCGGTGTCCGGCACCACTCCGCTCCCGATGTCCCGCAACCCCTCGGATCCCGCGCCGAAGCCGGGGTTGCCGACCACGATCTCCTCGGGGATCAGGCCGGTCAAGCCGTCGACGCTGCTGTTGCCGGTCTGGGTGGGCACCGAGGAGTCGGAACCCGAGGCCTCCTGGCCGTGCACCACAGCCGGGGTCGCGACCGCCGCCAGGGCGGTCGCGGCGACGACGGCGCCGATGCGCCTGGTCCGGAGTCCGGAACCACGGTTCTGGGGCATCTGTGCTGGCCTCTCGTCATGAGCAGGGCCCTACCGGCCCACGCACGCAAAGCGTACTACTACAGGGCCGATCCGGACTGCCGGGCCGGGCCCCGCCGCGGGGCCGGCCCCTACTGGAGTGCCGAACTCAGTCGCGCGACGTTGTCGACGTACCGCCCCGGCCAGGGACGGCGCTGCCAGGTATCCAGGCCGAGAGGCGTGCTCTCCTCGAGGTAGGCGTCCACCGCGTCGTTCATCTCGGTCAGCGCCTCCCCGCCGAGCACCAGCAGGCTGATCTCGAAGTTCAGGTTGAACGACCGCTGGTCCATGTTGCTCGACCCCACCACACCGCCGTAGTCGTCGATCAACATCATCTTGGTGTGCAGTACCGCCGGCGAGCGGAACCTGTTGATCCGCACCCCGGCCTCGAGGAGTGCACGGTAGTAGGACCGCTGGGCGTGGTGGACCATGAACTGGTCCGCGTGTTCGGGGACGAACAACTCCACGTCGACACCTCTGTAGGACGCGGAGGTGATCGAGTGGAGCAACGCCTCGTCCGGGACGAAGTACGGGCTGACGATCCTGATCCTGTGCTCGGCCTGGCCGATGAGCTGGGTGAACATGCGCAGGTTCGGCTGCGTGCGGTATCCGGGCCCCGAGGGGACGAGCTGGAAGGCGCTGACCGGGTCGCCGGCGGTGGGGTCGCCTCCCGCGCCTCCGGCACCGACCGACGTGCCGCGGGAGAGCTCCTCGAAGGTCTCGATGACCTCACCGCTCTCGGAGTACCAGTCCACCGCGAACACCCCGTTCATCGCCTGGACGATCTCACCCCGGACCTCCATCATGAGGTCCACCCACTCCCGGCCGAGGCGGGTGTTGCGGGGGCTGCCGTAGTTCCGGGCGATGAGGTTCTGCGAGCCGATGAACCCGTGGTCGCCGTCGACGATGAGCATCTTGCGGTGGTTGCGCAGGTCGGGCCGGCGGAACCTCCCGACGAACGGGTTGATCGGCAGCATGAGGTGCATCTCGACCGGCGAGTGGCGCAACCTCCGTCGTAGCACCTTGAAGCCCCGGTACCGCAGGGACCCGAGGTGGTCGACCAGCACCCGGACCGTCACCCCCCTCTCCGCCGCCTCGACCGCGGCGGTGAAGAACTCGTCGGTCTCGTCGTCCCAGGACTGGGCGTAGAACTCGATGTGCACGTGGTCCCGGGCGGACCGAACCGCGTCGGTCATCGTGGCGAGCGAGGCCGCGTAGTCCGAGTACAGCCCCACGAACTCGCCGGACATGCACGGGATCGCGGTGAGGTTCCGGTTCATCTCGAGAACCGTCCGCACCCCGGGCGGGATCCGCACGCTGTCGGGGACCGTGGGCCACTTCTCCAGCGCCTCCTCGTAGAGCCGGTTGGCCTCGGCCTGGATGACGTGCCGTCGGCCGGTGATGTACGGGTTTCCCAGCAGCAGGAACAGCGGCACGCCGACGATCGGGATGAACAGGATCGCCAGCAACCAGGCCTGAGAGGAGGAGGGCTGCCGATTCTCCGGCACCATGCCCAGGGCGAGGATCTTGATGGCGTACTCGGTGATGAGCAGGGCCGAGGTCACGCCCGCCGGGAACGGGAGGAACGCCAGTCGGTCGACGGCGGGGTTCATGTGGCGGATCGGGACAGGACGGCGCCCCGGGGCAGGGAGCGGGGATCGACGAACCGGCCGTCGGTCATGGTCCAGCGGACCACTCCCGCCAGGGCCCTCTGCGCGTACACCGAGTCGGCGGAACCGAGCTCCCGGGCACCGGGGAGGACGACGAACGCCTCGTCGTCCGCGACGGCGGTGAAGTCGGCCCTCAGACCCGTCCGGATCTCCCCCCGGTCCTCGAGACCGACGATCGCGGCCGTCGTCCCGGACATCCAGCCGGCCACGTCCGAGAGATCACACCCCCTCCGGCGTGCTTCCGTCCACACCACCGAGAGACCGAGTCGGGCGGAGGCGATCGCGTCGACGGTGCCGTCGCGGAGGGCGTCCCAGAGGAGTTCGCGCGTGGCGGCGTCCCGGATCGGGGGATCAAGGTCGGCGGCGGCCGCGCCCCCGTGGGTGACCTCCGAGACCAGGGCGAGCAGGTGCGGGCTCGTGGAGGCGGTCACGCGCAGCCCCTCGGCCTTGGCCCCCCGCAGCAGCGGCAGCTCCTCGGCGTCGGCGACC
>NZ_JAALEA010000423.1 GCF_014145145.1 Dietzia cercidiphylli | reverse complement strand
AGCGCGGCGTTGAGCGGGTCGCCGTCCGGCCGTCCCGCGGCGTCGACCGGCTCCGGGACGATCTCGACCGGGAGGAGGCGGGCGAGCGCCGCCATGTCGGGATCCGAGGTCACCACCCGCACCCGGGAGACACCGGGCGTCGCGACGCAGGTCCGGAGCACGTCCGCGGCCATCGCGAGGGCGAGTGCCCGCCTGTCGGACGCCGGAAGAGCGCGGGCGAGGCGGCTCTTGGCACGGTCGAGGGCCTTGACGGGGACGATGATCGTCCACCCGCCATCAGCCGCCCCGTGACCCGACACCGTATTCATCGACCGCCATCCTGCCAGCAGACCCTCGCGAGCGCGCCGGGCCGGGTAGCGTTTGCTCACGATCCACCGGCGATGGCCCGGGTGGGGGACGACGAGCCGGGAGGCGAAATGGCACGGGTCGCGGTGATGGGTGCGGGGTCGTGGGGGACCGCCGTCGGTAAGATCCTCGCGGACGCGGGGTCGGAGGTGGTCATGTGGGCCCGCCGGGACGAGGTGGCCCTCGGGATCAACGAACGGCACTGTAACGAGAAATATCTGCCGGGCATCGTCCTGCCCGCGACGGTCACCGCCTCGACGGACCCGGCCGAGGTGCTCGCGGGCTCCCACGAGGTCGTCCTGGCGGTCCCGTCGCAGAGTCTCAGGGGGAACCTGGAGCAGTGGGTCGACCTCCTCGAGTCGGATGCCGGGGTCATCTCCCTGGCGAAGGGGATCGAGACCGGGACGCTGATGCGCATCAGCGAGGTCGTCGCCGAGGTCACCGGGTTGACGGCGGACAGGATCGCCGCGTTGTCCGGCCCCAACCTCGCGCGGGAGATCGCCGAGGGCCAGCCGGCGGCGACCGTGATCGCCTGTACGGACGTCGACCGGGCGGCCCGCCTGCAGGACGCGTTCGCCACCCCCTACTTCCGTCCCTACACCAACACCGATGTGGTGGGGTGCGAGATCGGTGGCTCCACCAAGAACGTCATCGCACTGGTGTGTGGGATCGCGACCGGGATGGGCCTGGGTGACAACACCATGGCCACGCTCGTCACCCGTGGGTTGGCGGAGTCGACGAGGCTCGGGGTGGCGCTCGGTGCCAACCAGATGACCTTCGCCGGACTCGCGGGGCTCGGCGACATGGTCGCCACCTGCACCTCGCCCCTGTCCCGCAACCGGACCTTCGGTGAACGGCTGGGCAAGGGCGAAACCCTGGAGCAGGCCCAGGAGGCCACCAACGGACAGGTGGCGGAGGGGGTCAAGTCCTGCACGTCGATCCGTGCGCTCGCCCGACAGGTGGGCGTCGAGATGCCGCTCACCGAGGCCGTCCACGAGATCTGCCACGAGGGCGGCGACGCCGTCGAGGTGGCGGTGCGCCTCATGAGGCGGAGCACCAAGCCCGAGTAGCCTCGGCCCGGTGAATCGCATCACCGTTGCCGTCCTCTATGGCGGCCGCAGCTCGGAGCACTCCGTGAGCTGCGTGTCCGCCGGCGCCGTCATGGCACATCTCGACCGATCCGTCTACGAGGTGATCCCCGTCGGGATCACCGGATCGGGGAGGTGGACCCTGGGTCCCGACGACGTGTCGGGCCTGCGGATCGTCGACCGCGTCATGCCGGAGGTCGACCCGGGGCGACCACAGGTGGCTCTCGGACTGTCCACCGGCGACCGCGGGGTCCTGCGGTACGTGGACGGGGAACGGGCCGGTGAGCAGGCCGCCCGTGTGGACGTGGTCTTCCCCGTCATGCACGGCACCCACGCGGAGGACGGCACCGTCCAGGGGCTCCTCGAGCTCTCGGGGATCCCCTACGTGGGGCCGGGGGTGTTCGCCAGTGCTGCCGGCATGGACAAGGAGTTCACCAAGGTCGTGCTGGGTGCGGCCGGTCTGCCGATCGGTGAGCAGGCGGTGTTGCGCCCCGGGGCCGAGACGCTGCCGCAGGCGGAACTCGACCGCCTCGGGCTCCCGTTGTTCGTCAAGCCCGCCCGCGGTGGCTCGTCCATCGGGATCACCAAGGTCTCCCGCGCGGGAGACCTCGACGCGGCGATCGCCGAGGCCCGCCGGTTCGACCCCAAGGTGATCGTCGAGGCCGCCATCGTGGGCCGCGAGGTCGAATGTGGTGTCCTGCAGTACCCGGACGGTCGGGTGGAGGCGAGCCTGCCCGCCGAACTCCACATCCCCGGTGAGCCGACCGGTCTGGAGGGTGAGACCGAGGGCGACTCCTTCTACGACTTCGACACCAAGTACCTCGACGACGTCTGCACGTTCGACCTACCCGCGCTGCTCCCCACCGCGGACACCGACCGATTGCGCACGCTGGCCGTCGAGGCGTTCCACGCCCTGGACGCCCGTGGACTGAGCCGGGTCGACTTCTTCGTCACCGAGCACGGACCGGTGATCAACGAGGTCAACACCATGCCGGGGTTCACCCCGATCTCGATGTACCCGCAGATGTGGGCGGCCTCCGGCGTCGACTACCGGACCCTGCTCGACACTCTGGTGCGGACCGCGCTCGCCGGCTGCTGACCCCGGGGGGTCACCCGATCGGAGCGGGCCGCGGTTCGACGGCCTCGAGACCGGCGGAGAGGGCGTCCGAGAGATCCTGGATCGGACCCGTACCGCCGGTCGCGGGGAGAGTGACCGCGATGTACTCCGGTCGGTCGACGGCGACCCAGGTGGACGACGTCACTGCGGGGTCCGGGTCCGGTTCGTTGAACCACTGGACGCCGTTGACCTCCTGGAGCGACACCCCGACGGTGAAGGTCGGCGGGGCCGGGAGGCCGCAGCGGACGACGACGGTCTGGGCGTCGGGCAGCCGGTACGCCGCGGCACCCGGCGGGGCGGGCTCGACGAACGCGACCCGGTTCGCCTCACCGAGGGTGTCCGGGAGGGACTCGACCAGCGACAGGCACACCTCGGAATCGGCTCCGGGGGCCGGGATGGTCACCGCGGTCACGGGCTCGCTCGCGGCGGACTCGGCTGCCTCGTCCCGGACGTCACGCACCAGGACGAGCACCACGGCGAGCAGCACCAGCGGGATGAGTACCGCCGCGACCACCACGAGGGGCGAGACCGGCGGTCGGTGGCCGCCATCGGATGACCGGCCGTCGGATGATCGGACGTCGGGAGTCCGCGGCCCCGAGCCGCCCGCGTCGTGACCGTCGCCCGGGACCGTGTCCGTGCTGCCCACCTCGAGTAGTCCTCTCTCCCGCGGTCGGCCGCCCGGGGTGGCGGCCGCTAGCCTGTCGGCAACGCTACAGCCACCCGCCGGTCCTCCCGGCGCCTGACCTCCGAGGACGCCGATGAGCCCTGCGACCGAACGGCCACCGACCGTCGCGGAGGTGGGGGAGGCCGGGGTGCTGGCGGTGTTGAGCGGTCCGGGGGACGCCCACTCCGGCGACCCGGTGGGCAACGGGGACGACGCCGCCGTCCTCGGTCCGGCCGCGGCGACGGTGGTGACGACAGACATGCTGGTCGAGGGGACCCACTTCCGCCTGGACCTGACCACCTGGAGGGACATCGGTCGCCGCGCCGTCGCACAGAACGTCTCCGACGTCCTGGCCATGGGCGCCGACTGCTCCCGCGTCCTCGTGGCCCTGGCGGTGCCCGGGGAGACGACGATGGAGCAGATCGGGGAGCTGGCCGCCGGGATCCACGGAGAGGCCGCGCGATCCGGTGCCGTGGTGGTGGGCGGTGATCTCACCAGCGCTCACCTCGTCGTCGTCAGTGTCACCGCGATGGGCACCCTCCCGGACGGCGCGCGCCCCCTGCGGATCGACGGCGCCGCCCCCGGCGACCGGGTGGCGCTCACCGGTCAACCCGGTCGCTCCGCGGCGGGGTTGGCACTGCTGTTGGCGGGCCACACCGAGGGCCCCCTGCAGCAGGCCCACC
>NZ_JAALEA010000422.1 GCF_014145145.1 Dietzia cercidiphylli | reverse complement strand
CTCAACACCAGGAGTCACCCATGGTCAATCCCATCGATTTCACCGACCGCGTCGCGATCATCACCGGCGCCGGAGGCGGCCTCGGCCGCGCCTACGCCCTCGCCCTGGCCGAGCGCGGCGCCAAGGTCGTCGTCAACGACCTCGGCGGCGACGTCCACGGCGAGGGTGGCACCACCTCCCCGGCCCAGCGCGTCGTCGACGAGATCGTCGCCACCGGCGGCGAGGCCATGGTCGACGGCAACGACATCACCGACGAGGCCGCGGTCGACGCGCTGGTCTCCTCGGTCATCGACAAGTGGGGGCGCATCGACATCCTCATGAACAACGCCGGCATCCTGCGCGACAAGTCGTTCGCCAAGATGGACAACGACGATTTCCGCAAGGTCCTCGAGGTCCACCTCATGGGCTCGGTCAACTGCACCAAGGCCGTCTGGCCACACATGGCCGAGGCCGGATACGGCCGCATCCTCATGACCACCTCGTCCTCGGGTATCTACGGCAACTTCGGCCAGAGCAACTACGCCGCCGCCAAGTCCGGCCTGGTCGGCCTGATGAACGTGCTCGCCATCGAGGGCGCCAAGAAGAACATCAAGGTCAACTCCATCGCCCCCACGGCCGCCACCCGCATGACCGAGGACCTGCTCCCACAGCGGGTCCTGGACATCATGGGCCCGGAGACCATCGCGCCCGGCGCCCTGTTCATGGTCAGCGAGGACGCGCCCACCAAGACCATCCTCGGTGCCGGCGCCGGCGTGTTCGCCGTCTCCCAGATGGTCGAGAGCCGCGGGGTCTACCTCCCGGACAACGCCCGCACCCCCGAGGTCGTGGCCGAGCGGTGGAACGAGATCGCCGACGTCACCGACGCGAACCCCCTGGAGTCGGCGTTCGAGCAGACCTCCAAGTACGCCGCGCTCGCGGCGCGCGAACTGGGGCTCCACCTCGAGAGCTGAGCCGCGGGGCGCGTGCGCGGGGATAGACTCCGCTCACGCGCCTGGCGCTCCGCCACGGTCTTCTCACCCCTGGACCGGTCTTGACCACGACACCGTCGACGGAGACGATCCGCGGCTTCACCCGTTCCCTGCACCCGGTCGGACTGGCCGTCGCGCTGCTGTTCTTCGTGTGGTCCATGACGCCCTCCCTGTTGCCGCGGGTGTGGCCCCTGCAGGCCGTGGCGACCGGGATCAGCCTCGCGACCGGGTACGGTCTGGGCTGCCTGATCGCATGGGCGGTCCGCTCCTGCGGGGTCTCCCCGGACCATTCCGCCCGCCTGCGCAGGATCGGGTGGTGGTCCCTGGCCGTCACGGCCGCGGTGACCGTCCCGACGTTCCTGGTCCTGGGGTCCTGGTGGCAGCAGATCACCCGGGACCTGGCCGGCGTCGAGCGCATCGACCGCGCCAACTACCTGCTCGTCCTGGTGCTGTCACTACTGGTCGCGACGGTCATCCTCGCGGCGGCCAGGGGGATCCGGCGTGGCACGGCGGCGCTGACCCGGATCGCCGCACCTCACGTCCCGGCCCCACTCGCCCGCGTCGTGGCGCTGGGTCTCGTGGTCCTCATCGCCGTGCTGTCGATCAACGGGCTCGTCCACCGCGGGGTGATCGGCCTGGCCGACAGGACGGCCTCCGCCGCGGACCACGGCACCGCCGAGGGCGTGCGGCAACCCCGCGCCG
>NZ_JAALEA010000421.1 GCF_014145145.1 Dietzia cercidiphylli | reverse complement strand
CAGCACCGACCGGGCGCCCTGCTCCGCTCCACCGGCACCACGGTCGCGGCCAAGGCCGCGGCGGCGCTGGGCCGCACGGAGCCGTTGGTCCCCCTGGTCGGCCCGCCGGGGTCGAACGCGGTGCTCTCCCTGGAGGGATACGAGGAGGCCTACGGCTCGATCGCGGGGCCGAGCTGGCGCAACGAGATCGGTGGCGGGGTCGGGGCGGTACTGGGCTCCTTCCGACCGGGCGCAAAGGCCGCGGAGCTCGCCGGGACCCCCGTGCTGGTCCAGATCGCCGACCTGGACCGCAGCGCGCCGCCGCACGCCGCGAGCACCGCGGCGTTCGCCGCTCGAGCCGAGGTGCGCCACTACCCGGGCGACCATTTTGACCTCTTCCCCGGCCGGCCGTGCCACGAGCTGGCGGTCACCCACGCGCTGCACTTCCTGCGTCGTCACGTGGGGTGACCGTCCGATCCGAACTCCTCCGAACTTCTTGTTGACGCATCACCATTGAGGCGCTACTGTAGGTGACACAACAACCAATCGCCCCGGTGTCCAGCCGGGGACCACCGAAGGAGTCACCATGACCGCGACGCTCACCGACCTCACCGGCACCTGGAACATCGACCCCACCCACACCCGCCTCGGCTTCGTCACCCGCCACGCCATGGTCACCAAGGTCCGCGGGTCGTTCAACGACTACACGGGCACGGTCACCGTCCCCGCGGAGGGAGTCGACGGCGCGACCGCCGAGGTCGTCATCACCGCCTCCTCGATCGACACCCGCAACGCCGACCGCGACGGCCACCTGAAGTCCAACGACTTCTTCGACATGGACAACCACCCGGAGATCACCTTCCGCTCGACGAAGATCGCGGCCAACGGCTCCGGCGGCGTCGACGTGACCGGCGACCTCACCATCAAGGGCACCACCAAGTCCGTGACCATCCCGTTCGAGTACGAGGGCACCGCCACCGACCCGTTCGGCAACCTCCGCGCCGGCTTCGAGGGCACCACGGTCATCAACCGCAGCGACTTCGGCCTGACCTGGAACGCGGCGCTCGAGACCGGTGGCGTGCTCGTCTCCGAGAAGGTCACCCTCGAGATCGAGCTCTCGGCCATCAAGCAGGCCTGAGTCCCGCCCGGCCCGGCCGGGACCCCCGTCCGGCCCCGTGACGCCCCCGGGGCCGGACGGCGCCCCCCGGCAAGAACTGCACCGCCAGGCCCTAGCCGCCAGGTCCTAGCCGACAGGTCTTAGGAGACGACGACGAAGACCGCGGAATGCGAGCCGTCGGCGTCCTCCCAGGTCCCGCTGAGCGTGCCCGGCGAGCCGATCAGGGGGCGGTCAGCCTCGGCGTCGTTCTCCTCCGAGATCACCCGGATCACCTGAGGTGCGGCATCGGCGTCGCTGTCGCCCGTCGCCCCGTCCCCACCGCCCCGCACGTTGACGGGCGACGGGGTGACCGTGCCGTCCTCCACCGCCAGATGGTCGGCGGCGGTGTCGCGGTGACTGACGACCCGCCGCACCTCGGTCACGTACACGGGGTCCGCCGGCGCGTCGTACACCCAGCGACGACCGAGGACAGAGTGTTCGAGCGTCCCGACCAGTGCGTCCTGCGCCCCCGGGAGCTCCGCCCCCCGGTAGGTCACGGGGACGTGGAACGTGCGCGCACCGTCCGAGACGAGGAAGGCCTCCATGCCCACCTCGCCGTCGGGGTCGACGAACCGGTAGGCGGTCACCTGCTCCAGCCGCGTCGGGTCACCGTCGAACCACGACTGGTGGCGGATCCACGCCCGGAGCAACTCGAGTTTGCCCGGGCTGAGGACGGCGTCATAGATCTCGGCGGTTCCACTCATGGGACAAGCATCCCCGGAGAGCGTCGACGCGGCAAACACTCCGCGAGATGAAGAAGAATTTGTCCGGGCGCCGTCGCTCCAGCGCATCACGACATTCCACCGACCGGGCTCCGACGGGGAGTGATCGCGGTCACAGCACGCTGGCACTGTCGCCGTTACGGTGACCGCCGTGTCTCCGGGAGACCCCGGCGCCCGAACGAAAGGTGACCACCATGAAGAAGACCATCGCGATCATCGGTTCCGCTGCCGCCCTGTCCTTCTCCGGTGCGGGACTGGCCGCCGCCCAGAGCGATCTCCCCGGGCTCGACAGCGGGTCGGTCGGCGCCCCCACGACCGTCGAGACGGACATCGACGGCGCCGAGACCCCCGCCGAGGTCTCGGACATCGCGCAGCAGCTCTGCGGCACGATCTCCGCGTACGACTTCCTCGGTTCCGTCGGCGGCGTCGCGCCCGGACTGTCGGGCGAGGAGTGCGAGGCGAACGCCGACCTGGCCATCTCCACCGCGATGACCGGCGACATCGCGGGCGCGATCGACATCCTCCGTGGCATCGACGCCGAGATCCCGGGGGACGGTGACACCGACGGCACCGAGACCGACGGCGACGACACCGCTGCCGACGACGCCACCGGCGACGACGTCGCGACGGGCGGCGACACGGTCGAGACCGACGCCTGACAGACCCGAGCCGGCCCCGGCCCCCACGACGGGGCCGGGGCCGCCGTCATCTCCAGCCGGGCCCTGTCGGATCGGCGGTCCCCTATCGGGCCTCGTCGCCGCCCGCGGTCACGAGCTCACCGAGGAGCTGGTGGTCGATGTGGCCGGGCTCGGTCGACTCCATGAAGTCGACGAGGATCCGCTCGACCGCGGCGGGGTCCTCGACGTGCGGATAATGCCCGGTGCCCTCGACGATCGCGAGCCGGCTGCCCGGGATCGCCTCGTGGGTGGTGAGCCCGTGCGAGACGGGGATGATCGGGTCGCGGTCGCCCCAGATCAGCTGGAAGGGCAACTGCGCCGCCAGATAGAGCCTGTTGCTGGCGGAGACGGCCTGCCCCTTGTTGTCCACGACCGCCCGGAGGGTCTTGAAGAACGTGCGACGGTGCCCGGGCCTGCCGAGCGACTCGTACGCCGCCCACGGCTCCTCGAGCGCGATCGCGCGGACACCCCTGCCGGTGAGGAACCCGCGGGCCTTGTCCCCGGCGGACACCAGGAACGGGGCCGCACCCGCGGTCAGCAGGAGCTCGGCTCCGGGGACCGCGAGAAGGCGCAGGATCCAGTTGACCTCCTTGCCCAGGCCGCCGCTGCCGATCAGCGCGATGCGCTCGCAGAAGTCGGGGTACTGGTAGACGAACTGCAGGGCCACGCCGCCACCGAGCGACTGGCCGATCACCGTGCACCGCCTGATGCCCTTGACCACCAGCAGGTCGCGCAGGGCGGAGGCCATCGCCCCGAGCGAGTAGTCGTCGAAGTCCAGGGAGCTCTCCCCGTGGCCCGGCAGGTCGGGGGCGATGATGTGGAACCTCGATTCCAGGCGCGGGATCAATTCCCGCCAGGTGACGGAACTGCCCGCCATGCCGTGGATGAGGAGCAGCGTCGGCTTGCCCTCGCCGGCTCCCGCCTCGCGGTACGCCAGCTCGCGTCCGTGGAGCCTTGTCCGCTGCATCTCGGTCTTGTGCACATCGCTGTTCTGCATGTCGCATTCCCCCTCGGGGACGGTCTCCGCGCCGTACCTCGTCGCAAGGAGCACCTCGACCCATTGTGCGCCATCAGGGGCCCGGGGAGCAGTTCTCTCTATCACATCCGGCCCGGACGCTCATCCGAACTCCCGCGCGAGCCGCCGGTGCCGGTGGGCGAACAGTGCCCCGACCACCACACGGACGACCGATCCGGGCACCAGCGCACGCGGTACGGCCCGCAGGGTGTCGGTGACGCGGGTGGAGCCGTCGGCCAGCGATTCGAGCTCGCGGCGGTGCTCCCACACCCGACACGACCCGAGCTCCGAACGCTCCTGGAAGAACCGGAGGGCCTCCAGGTCGACCAGGACCAGGTCGTCGTACTCCACCGGGATGACCCCGCCGAGCAGGATCCACGCGCGCCCGATCGGCCGACCCAGCGGCACGTCCGCGATGGAGGCCCCCGCCAGTCGCGCCGGGAAGCGCATCCGCAACAGAGGCCGGAACTCGTCACTGACCCCGTCCGCGGTGACCACGCGCGCCCACACCTCGTCGCGCGGGGCGCGGACCACGCTCGCCCGCACCACCTCGACGTCCGTCACGGCAACCGCTGACCGGAGATCGCGCGGGCGATCACCAGCTGCTGGATCTGCTCGGTGCCCTCGAAGATGTCGAAGATCTTGGCGTCGCGGTGCATCCGCTCGACCGGGTACTCGCGGGAGTACCCCACCCCGCCGAGGATCTGGATGGCGCGCTCGGTGGCCCACACGGCGGTACGGCCGGCCTTGAGCTTGGACATGGAGCCCTCGGCCCGGGCCATGGGCTGCCGGGTCGCGCCCAACCACGCGGCCCGGCGGACCAGCAGTCGCGAGGCGTCGATCTCCACCGCCATGTCCGCGAGCAGGAACGAGATGGCCTGGTTCTCGATGATCGGTCGGCCGAACACCACCCGCCCCTTGGCGTACTCGAGCGCGTACTCGTGTGCCGCCCGCGCGATGCCCACGGCCATCGCGCCCACGGTGGGTCGGGTCCGTTCGAACGTCGCCATGGCGGCCTGGCCCCCGGTCCGCTCGCCCTCCCGGGCGCGGGCCAGCTTCTCGTCGAGCTTCTCCTTGCCGCCCAGCAGCGCCGAGCCCGGCACCCGGACGTCGTCGAAGAAGACGTCGGCGGTCGCCGACGCGCGCAGGCCGTGCTTCTTGAGTCGGGGTCCGGCCTCGATCCCGGGGGTCCCGGCCTCCATGACGAAGGCGGCCTGGCCGCGGGAACCGAGCTCCGGGTCCACCACCGCCTGCACCACGAGGACCGAGGCCACCCCGCCGTTGGTCACCCAGGCCTTCTGCCCGGAGATCACCCACTCGTCCGTGGCCTCGTCGTAACGGGCCCGGGTGCGCATGTTGCCCACGTCGCTCCCGGCCTCCGGCTCGGACGAGCAGAACCCGCCGACCGCCGGTTCGGCTTCGGTGCCGTAGCAGCGGGGCACCCACTCGATGATCTGGTCCGTGGTCCCGGCCGAGGCGATGCCCGCCGCGGCCAGTCCGGTGCCCATGATGGACAAGCCGATCCCCGCGTCGCCCCAGAACAGCTCCTCACACAGGATCGGGTAGGACTGACCGGTGTCGTCCTGCCGCAGCGTGGCCATGATCTCGTAGCCGTACAGCCCGATCCTGGCGGCCTCCTGGATGACCGGCCAGGGCGTCTCCTCGCGCTCGTCCCACTCGCGGGCGGCCGGCCGGATGACCTCCTCGGCGAAGGCGTGGGCCCAGTCCTGCAGCTCGCGCTGCTCGTCGGTCGGTTCCATGCTGAAGGTCATCGGTTCCTCTCGGTGGGGTGGTGGGTCAGCGGGTGGCGGGGTCGCCGCCGGGTGACGCGGGCTCGTCGTCATCCGGTCCGGACCTCTCGTCGTCGTCCGGCCCGGAGACCACGGCGCGGTCGGGCACCAGTCCCGGCGCCTCGCCGGGTTCCCGGTCCACGTCCCCGTCCGTCCCTCCGGCCAGGTATCTCACCACGGTGTTCACCATGGCGGTGACGGGGACGGCGAACAGCGCTCCCACGATGCCGAACAGGTAGGTGCCCGAGGCCACCACCACGATCACGGCCAGCGGGTGGAGGGCCACCGCGTGACCCATGAGGACGGGCTGCAGCACGTGCGACTCCACCTGGTGGACCACCAGGACGATCGCCAGCATCGCGATCGCGATCACCGGTCCCCGGTCCACCAGCGCCAGCGCGGTGGGGATCAGCCCCGCGACGAGGGTGCCCACGATGGGGACGAACGACGCGAGGAACACCACCACCACGATGGGGATCACGAAGGGCACGCGCAGCACCAGCGCACCGAGCCCGACCCCGGTGGCATTGATCGCGGCCACGGTGAGCTGCGTCCGGGTGTAGGCGCCGAGGCTGCCCCAGCCCTGTCGCAGCGCGCGGTCGACGTTGAGGCGGCTCGCGCGGGGGAACCACCGGACGAAGAACGCCCACAGCTTCTCCCCCTGATAGAGGAAGAAGAACAGTGCCACCAGGCAGATGAGCAGACCGGCCACCGCGTCGACGGCCGTGTGCCCGAACTGGACCGCGCCCGCGGCCACCGCCTCGGAGTGGGACTCGATCCAGGCGCGGACCTGCGCGACGGCCTCCTGGAGCCGGTCGGCGGTGAGGTGGAGCGGGCCGTCCTCCAACCACTGGAGAGCGGTGTCCACGCCGCTGCCGATCTTCTCCCTCATCTCCGGGACCCCGGTCGCGAGCTGGGTGGTGACCACCGCCAGCGAGCCCACGACCAGCGCCAGGACCCCGAGGACGACGACGAGCGCCGCCAGCGCCCGCGGGACCCGCCGGGGCACGCGGTCCACCAGCGGCCGGAGCATGGCGGCGAGCAACACCGCTATCGCGAGCGGCGCCAGGATCACCGACAGTCGGCCGATGGCCTGGCCGAGGATCCACCCGCCTCCGGCGATCAGCAGCAGGCAGGCCGCCCAGGCCGCCGCCAGGACCATCGGATACGGGAGATGGGATCGGGGGATCGCGGCGGTGCCGGCGTCCTCACCGTGGGTCGTCATGGGAACACCATAGGCGCGCTGACCTCAGACGACGTCGACTTCGCGCCGCATGAGGGCACGCCGCCGGGAACGGGACCCACACGCCGCGGGACCGGGTGGCCGAGCGCCGGAGCGTACTCCTGCTCCGACCCCTTCGCGACTGGTTGCGAAGTCCGCGCCGAGTGGGAGAGTCGGTGTGACACCCGTGAACTCACACCCAACCCTCGGAGGAGTCACATGTCCGACAAGAAGTCCGCCGCATCCAGGACGGCCGGCGCCGCTGCCAAGAAGGTCGCCGACGCCGCCGGGACACTCGCCGATCAGGTCATCGGCGGTGGGGATGTCGTGCCCGGCGTCCCGGCGCCCAAGCCCCCCTCGCTCGAGGAGCCCACCGATCCCACCGGCCCCCTGCCCCCCAAGCCGGACCAGAAGGGTGCCACGCCGTTCAGCCCCACCGGGGCCGAGTCCGCGGACACCGAGGACGCCGCCCGTCAGCAGGGTGAGTTCCTCACCACCGCGCAGGGGGCACGGGTCGCCGACACGGACCACTCCCAGAAGGCCGGCCGCCGCGGCCCGACCCTGCTGCAGGACCACCACCTGCGGGAGAAGATCACCCACTTCGACCACGAGCGGATCCCCGAGCGCGTCGTCCACGCCCGCGGCGCCGGCGCCCACGGTGTCTTCGAGGCCAACGGTGCGGCCGCGAGCGTGTGCCGGGCCGGGTTGTTCGCGCAGGGTGCGCAGACCGAGGTCTTCGTCCGTTTCTCCACAGTCCTCGGGTCGCGCGGGTCCGCCGACACCGTGCGGGACACCCGCGGGTTCGCCACCAAGTTCTACTCGGAGGAGGGGACCTGGGACCTGGTCGGCAACAACATCCCGGTGTTCTTCATCCAGGACGCCATCAAGTTCCCGGACGTCATCCACGCCGGCAAGCCGCACCCGGACCGCGAGATCCCGCAGGCCCAGAGCGCGCACGACACCTTCTGGGACTTCGTCTCCCTCCACACCGAGGGCCAGGCGCACGCCATGTGGAACATGTCCGACCGCGGCATCCCCCGCTCCTACCGGATGATGGAGGGCTTCGGCGTCCACACGTTCCGGCTGATCAACGCGGCCGGCGAGACGAACCTGGTCAAGTTCCACTGGAAGCCCCACCTCGGTGTGCACTCGCTGGTGTGGGAGGAGGCCCAGATCGCGGCCGGTATGGATCCGGATCTGCACCGCCGCGACCTGGCCGACGCCATCGAGGCCGGCGCGTTCCCCAAGTGGGACCTGGGCATCCAGGTGTTCCCGGACACGGTCGACTCCAACGGGGTGAGCGAGATGTTCCACGGCATCGACCTGCTCGACCCGACCAAGTTCGTCCCGGAGGAGCTCGCGCCGGTCCAGGTGATCGGCACCATGACGCTCAACGCCAACCCCAAGAACTACTTCGCGGAGACGGAGCAGATCGCGTTCCACCCGGGGCACCTCGTGCCCGGGATCGACGTGACCAACGACCCGCTCCTCCAAGGCCGGTTGTTCTCGTACCTCGACACCCAGATCTCGCGGCTGGGTGGACCGAATTTCGGGCAGCTGCCGATCAACCGCCCGCACGCCCCGGTCAACGACATGCTGCGGGACGGCATGCACCAGACCGCCGACCACGTGGGGGTCGCGCCGTACAAGCCGAACAGCCTCGACGGCGGGTGCCCGTTCCTCGCCGGTGCCGACGACGGTGCGCTGGTCGAGGTGGCGCAGCACATCGCCGACGCGCAGGTGGTCCGGGACGCCCCGGCCACCTTTGACGACCACTACTCGCAGGCGACCCTGTTCTACAACAGCATGACCGAGGTGGAGAAGGAGCACATCGCCGGCGCGTACACCTTCGAGCTGGGCAAGTGCTACGAGGAGAACATCAAGGTCCGCCAGGTCGAGCAGCTGGCCCACATCGACCACGACCTCGCCGTCACCGTCGCCACCGGCCTCGGTCTCCCCGCGCCCGCCAAGGTCCCGGTGGCCGAGGTCGTCACGAGCCCCGCGCTCTCCCAGATCGGGCGGGAGTGGCCGTCTGACGGTCGCCTCATCGGGATCCTCGTCACCGAGGCCTCCGACGTCGCCGCGGTCAAGGCGCTGGAGCAGGCGGTGTTCGACGACGACATGGTCCCGCTGGTCATCGCCCCGACCGGCGGCACGCTCGGTGGAAGCGATGCGGACGATGCAGAGACGGTCACGGTCTCCCGCACCTACCGCACCCAGCGGTCCATCGAGTTCGACGCCCTGGTCGTGGTGGACCTGCCCGCCGACGCGAACACGGACGTGCTGATCAGCGAGATGTTCCGCCACAAGAAGGCGATCGCCTCGCTCGCGCCCGTCGACCAGTTCGTCGACTTCGGGCTCACCGCCGACACCCCCGGTGTCGTGGTGGTGGACGAGGCGGCGGGAGTCCTGCCCGCGCTCAAGCCGCTGCTGGCGACCCACCGTGCGTGGGACCGGCCGGATCCGGCCCGGGTCTGACGGACCTGCGCGAGCAGGAAGGTGGCGCGGGCAGGCCACCTTCCTGCTCGCGCGCCCGAGAAGCTGCTGCACCGGGCCACCCAACCAGGGGAAAGCTCGACGAGCCTCGGCTACCGTGCACGAATGCGCTCACACGGAGCTGACTTGTCCCCCCAGCTCCTGCTCCTACACGGGGTCACGAACTCGGCCCGAGTCTGGGACGACGTCGTCCCGCTTCTGGGGGCCGACTTCTCCCTTATCGTCCCGACGGCCGCCGGCCACCGCGGTGGCCCTGCGGCCGTCGGGCGGGCGACCATCTCCGGGCTCGTCGACGACGTCGAGGCGCTCCTGGACGAGCGCGGTCTGGCCTCCGTGCACATCGCCGGCAACTCGATGGGCGGTTGGATGGCCATCGAGTTGGCGCGGCGCGGGCGAGCGCTCAGTGTGTGCGCGCTCTCCCCCGCGGGATGCTGGACCCCCGGGGAGGCGGACGAGACCCACGCGACCTCGACCATCCGACGGGGACGGTTGATGGCCCGGATGGCAGGCCCTCTCGCTCCCCTGGTCCTCCGATCCTCCGTGTTGCGCCGGCGGTTCCTGCGCGACGCGGCCGAACGCGGCGACCGTCTCACGCCCCGCCAGGCCGCCGATATGGTCCGAGACCTCGCGGGCTGTGTGGTGGCCCCGGATCTGCTGGGGACCACTGAGCGAGTCCTACCGATGGATCCTCTGCCGTGCCCGGTGACGGTGGCGTGGTCCTCTGAGGACCGGATTTTCCCGCCGGAGGTCAATGCCGTCAGCGCCAGGCAGTTGCTGCCCGGGGCACGTCACCTCTGCCTGGATGGCGTCGGCCACGTCCCGATGATCGACGACCCCGACCTGTGCGCGCGAGTAATCCGAGAGGTCGTCAGGTCAGGGCCTGATGGCCCGGAGGTAGCGTCAACGGCATGACGGACAACGAACCGACCAGCTCGTCCGGTGCCGACGACGCCGCCCCCGGGACACGCCTCGAGGCCACGCGGGTCATCGCGGCGTCGGCGGACCGGGTGTTCGCCGTGCTCTGCGACCCGGACGGTCACGTGGCCATCGATTCCTCGGGAATGCTCCAATCCGCCGAGGGCTCGACGGTCACGGCGGCGGGAGACCGGTTCGTCGTGCACATGGACCGCGAGTCGCTCGGCGACTATGACCTCGGGCGGTACGACGTGACCGTCATCATCACCCGGTTCGTGCCGGGTGAGGAGATCGCCTGGACCATCGACGGCCAGATCAAGCCCCCGATCGGTCACACCTACGGGTATCGCCTGACGCAGCTCGGCAGCGGGACCGCGGACGGAGGCGGAGGCAGCGCCGGGGACCTCGACGGGCCACTGACGGAGGTCGTGAGCTACTACGACTGGTCCGACGCCCATCCCAAGTGGCGCGATTCCGGCATCCTGCCGGTGCTGGACGCGTCCGCACTCAAAGCGACCCTGGGCATCCTCGAGCGGGCCGTCCGGAGAGGATACGTCCGTGGCTGATCCGACCGTCCCAGGCCAGACTCCGCCGAGTTCTGAATCGCTGGGTTCCGAGCCGCCGCGGTCCGCGGAGATCACGTTCTCCCGCGGCCGCCTCCGTTTCCGGGCCATCGACTCCGGCCCGGCCGACGGCGAGGTCGTAGTGCTCCTCCACGGATTCCCGCAGCGCACGAGCAGCTGGGACGCGGTGGCGCCCCTCCTCCACGCGGCCGGGTTCCGCACGCTGGTCCTGGACCAGCGTGGCTACTGCTCCACCGCCCGCCCCAGGGGTCGGCGGGCATATCGACTGTCCGAGTTGGTGGGCGACGTCCTCGCCCTGCTCGACAGCGCGAACCTGCCCGCCGCCCACGTCGTCGGCCACGACTGGGGCGCGGCCGTGGCGTGGGGTGTGGCCGCCGCGCATCCCGACCGGGTCCGGTCGCTCACCGCGGTGTCGGTGCCCCACCTGGCGGCCTTCCGCCGCGCGATGATCGTCTCCGACCAGCTGCTGCGCTCCTGGTACATCGGGTTCTTCCAGTTGCCGTGGGTTCCCGAGCGGGTGCTCACCTCGGACGGAGGCCCGGCGGAACGCGCTCTCGCCACGATGGGCATGACGCCGGAGATGATCGCCCGCTACCGCAGCGAGATGGTCGCCGACGGCGCCGTTCCCGGTGGACTGGGGTGGTACCGCGCGCTGCCCTTCGCCTCACCCGGGAAGGCGACCGCCCGTGTCCGCGTGCCCACGACCTTCGTCTGGAGCGATCACGACCCGGCACTCGGCCGCGGTGGCGCCGAGCGGACCGCCCACTACGTGGACGCCGACTACCGCTTCGTGGAGATGTCCGGTGCGAGCCACTGGATACCCGAGGAACGCCCAGCTGAGCTCGCCGAGGAGATCATCGCCCGCGCGCAGAGTTGAGCCGGCGGCAGAACCAATAGCAGAGAGAGCGCCCGGGGCGCGGGTCCGGGATCCGGGGTCCGGCCCCCGTCAGAACGGGGGCGGGTCGTCGTCGTGATCGCCGCGCCGCCTGCTGCGCTCGGGGCCATCTTCGGAGCTGGCGCCCGGCGACCTCCCGGGTGGCCGGTTGGGACGCGGGGACACCGGGGCGGTCACGAACCCGCGGGCCCGCGCCAGCGGGCCTGTAGGAGTTGTGGTCAGGACATGTCTGCCGAATCGGATCTTGATCCGCCCGCCGTCGAGGTACTCATAGTGGGCGTCGGAGAAGGTCTTGTACCGGTGATGCCGCCGACACATGCACATCAGGTTCTTCTCGATGGTCAGCCCGCCACTCGAGGGATCGGAGTGGTTGAAGGGGACAATATGATCTATGTCGCAGGATTCCGCCGGCACCGCGCAACCGGGATGCCGACAGGTCCCGTCTCTCATTCGGACCCGTCGCGCCAGGTCTGGAGGAATCCGATAGCGATAGGCGCTCTCACCGCCATCGTGGGTTCCGGGTCGAGTGTCCACGAGCTCGAAGGTCGCGCCCTTCGCGGACTCGAGCAGACGGGTCAGGGTCTCGAGCGCTGCTTCTCCCGTTCTGGCGAACTCCAGTTGAGGCGCTCCGACTCCGTTGGCGATCACGGTCACACGCGGACGCAGTAGCGGCGAGACGTTCACCGGTGCGTGCACGGGGTCGTCCGCTCCATCGGCACCCCGCTGCCCCGCCGCAGCCTCCGCAGCAGCAGGGGCACCATCACCGGCCCCGCTGCCGGCGGCCTCGCCCGTGCGCGCGCCGTTTCCCCCGCCCC
>NZ_JAALEA010000420.1 GCF_014145145.1 Dietzia cercidiphylli | reverse complement strand
GGCCACCTTCGCCCACGGCCGGGCCGGTGAGCGGCTCGCGGTGCGGGTCGGGCCCACCGGCTTCCTCGCCCGGGAGCTGCTGTCGGAGGTCCCCCGAGTCATGGCCGAGCTCTCGTCCTAGCGGCGCGTCCGTCAGAGCACACCGGGCGCACACCGGGCGCGCCCGCGCGACCGGCTGCATCCCGGCGCCGGGACTGGCAGGCTCGGGTCATGAGTTCGACTGACAAGATCCGTTCCGAGAAGATCCGTTCCGCCATCGACGCCGCCACCGACCCCGGGCCCGACGCGCTGGAACGCGCCCGCATGATCGTCGTGGACAAACTCGGGGAGTGGGACAGTCTGGGGGTGGACGAGATCGTCGAATCGGTCTGCGAGGCCTACGAGGCCCCCTCGGGCGAGCCGCTGAGACTGGGCGACGTGGACCCCTCCGACCCCGATACGGACACCCCCGCGATGCGACACCTGCGGTACGCCCGGGCGGCCCGCACCGCGATCATCGATCTCGAGCGGGAGGGGGCGATCGTCGCGGTGGACGAGCAACCCGGCGACGCCGAGGCGGTCAACCTGACCGACGACCCGACCGGGGACGGCACCGCCGACGACGACCTCCACGACGACGACGAGGTCACCGCCGTCAAGGAGACCACGGGCCCGGCCGGCCGTGAGTCCGGTGCCGACGAGTTGGTCCTCAGCACCGGCCCGCGACCGCGGGGCCGGCGGTTCGCACTGGCCGCTCGCTGACGGCCCTGCTCAGAGCGAGGTCGTGGTCTCCGGGTGGTCGGTCTCCCGGAGGGACTTCTGCGCGCCACCGGAGAGTGTGGACTCGCCGAGCCTGGCCTCGCGGTAACGGTCGGCCTGCGCCTGGGTGATCGCCTCGCGGGCGCCGTCCTTGGCGTAGCAGACCGGCAGCCACGCGCCCTGGGAGTCCAGGCGTGCCACTATCCGCTGGCGCAGGCGGAACGGCTGGATGGAGTCCGACCAGGCGACCAGCAGGTCCAGATCGGCCCCGCGGGCGTCCGGGAGCGAGTCGGTGGCGCAGAAGTGCTGGACGCTACGCCAGACGGCGAACTGCGCCCCGGTGACGGAGAGCGGGTCCACGGTGGCCGCCCTGGGCGAGCGCGCCGAGCGACTCCGGGCGGGCTTGCCGGGGGCGGGCCGCGGAGGCGGCGGTGAGGTGTTCTCCCCGGACTCCACGCGTCGGCGCGCCTCCGCCATCCGCTGCTGTCGGCGTTCCGCCGGAGTGCTCTTCTCGCTCGTGTCCCAGAAGCCCGTCATGTCATCAAACTTTACGCGGGTTCCGGCGACCCACACCTCACCCGAACGGCCGGGTGCGGTGGACCTCACATATCCAGGCCGAGGTCGAGGACCGCAACCGAGTGGGTGAGCCCGCCGACGGCGAGGAAGTCGACACCACAGCGCGCGTAGTCGGCGGCGACGTCCAGACCGAGGCCGCCACTGGACTCCAGCCGGGTCCGGGGCGAGATCGCGTTCCGACGCTGCACGGCCATCTGCGTCTGCCAGACGGGGAAGTTGTCCAGCAGGACCAGGTCCACGCCTGCGTCGAGCATCTGGTCGAGCTGCTCCAGGGAGTCCACCTCGACCTCGCAGGGCAGGTCCGGGAAGTGCTCGCGCACGGCGGCCAGCGCCGGAACCACCCCACCGGCGGCCACCACGTGGTTGTCCTTGACCAGGACGGCGTCCCCGAGGCCGAGTCGGTGGTTGACCCCGCCGCCGCAGCGGACGGCGTACTTCTGCAGCAGGCGCATGCCGGGCATGGTCTTGCGGGTGTCGCGCACGGCGCAGCCGGTGCCACTGAGCTCGTCGGCCCATGCCCGGGTCGCGGTGGCCACCCCCGAGAGGTGGCACACGAGGTTGAGCAGTGTCCGCTCGGCGGTGAGCAGCCCGCGCGTCGGAGCGGTGATCTCGGCCACCACGTCGCCGGCCGAGACGCGGTCACCGTCCCCCGCCCGGAGCGTGACCGAGTAGTCGTCGCCGAGCACCTCGGTCAGGACCATCCCGATCAGCGGCAACCCGGCCACCACCCCGTCGGATCGGGTCGCGAGTCGTGCGGTGGCACGGGAGTCCGCGGGCACGGTGGCCAGCGAGGTGGCGTCCGGGCCGTAACGCAGGTCCTCCTCGAGGGCGCGCCTGATCGCGATCAGGGCGTCGGCACGGGTGTCGGGGTCGAAGAGCTCGTCGTCGTCTCCCCCGGATACCGGCGAACCCACGCCCGCGCCGGTCACTCCCCGGATCCCGGGTTGCCGATGGCGATCATCCGCTCGACGGACCCGCGCGCGGCCTCGGCCGTTGCGGGATCGACGTGCACCTCGTCGGCGCCCTCGACGAGCGCGCGCAGCAGCGCGGCCGGGGTGATCATCTTCATGTAGGGGCAGCTGGCCTGGTCGTTGACCGGGAGGAAGTCGATCTCCGGAGCCGCCTTGCGCAGCTGGTGGATCATCCCGATCTCGGTGGCCACCAGGACCTCGCGGGCACCCGAGGAGCGGGCGGCGTCGACCATCCCGCCGGTGGACAGGATCTTGACCTGGTCGGCCGGCACGGCACCCTCGGTGGCGAGGTGCAGCGCGCTCGTGGCGCAGCCGCACTCGGGGTGGACGAACAGCTCGGCGCCCGGGTGGGCCTGCGACTTGGCGGTGAGCTGGTCACCGTTGATCGCGGCGTGGACGTGGCACTCGCCCGCCCACACGAGCACGTTGTCGCGGCCGGTCTTGCGCCGGACGTGCGCGCCGAGGAACTGGTCGGGCAGGAACAGCACCTCGCGGTCCGGGTCGATCGACTCGACCACCTCGACCGCGTTGGAGCTGGTGCAGCAGATGTCCGTGAGGGCCTTCACCGCGGCGGTGGTGTTGACGTAGGAGACCACCACGGCATCGGGGTGCTCGGACTTCCACTCCGCCAACTGCTCGGCGGTGATGGAGTCGGCCAGCGAACAGCCCGCCGCCTCGTCGGGGATGAGGACGGTCTTGTCCGGCGAGAGGATCTTGGCGGTCTCCGCCATGAAGTGGACGCCGCAGAAGATGATGGTCGACTGCTCGGCCTCCGCGGCGATGCGCGACAGGGCCAGGGAGTCCCCCACGTGGTGGGCGATGTCCTGGATGGCGGGGACCTCGTAGTTGTGGGCGAGGATCACCGCGTCACGCTCGCCGGCGAGGCGGCGGATCTCGGCGGCCCACTCCGCGTCGGGTTCGACGCCCGTGTACACCGCGCCGTCGTGGCGGATCCTCGTGGCGAGCGGCGAGTCGAGCCGTCCGACGGTGGTGTCGGGCCGTGGCGCGACCGTGGTGCCGTGTCCTGTGGCAGTGCTCATCGCTGCCCCCTCCCGGGTCGGTTCTGTGGGCCGATACGCCACCGGCCCTGTTTTCGACTTACAATCGAAAACATGATGCAGTG
>NZ_JAALEA010000041.1 GCF_014145145.1 Dietzia cercidiphylli | reverse complement strand
CACGGGACCCGGGTGCCCGCGTGCCCGCCGCCCTCCTGTCCGACGTCATCCGCTCCGCCCTCGCCGACCTGTCCGGTGCCTCCGCGGCGGAGGCGTCCGAGGGGGACGTGATCCTCGGCGACATCGCGGAGGCGGGCCCGGGCGCGGACTCGCCCGGATCCCCGGTGCGTGCCCGGGCGGAGGCGTTGACGAGCTCGTCACTGCCCTATGTCGCGGGGTGCTCCGATCTGCCCCGGCGGGTGCCGGTGAGCCGCGTCCCGGAACTCGCAGCCGAATGGACGGATGACGCACCCTTCGGGGAGATCCTCGCCGCCCAGCTGTCCGCGTGTTCGACCTGGCCCGTCCCGGGAGAGTCCACGCTGGAACTACCTGGCGCCGCGCCCGTGCTGCTGATGGGTGGGATCGCGGACCCGGTGGCCGGTGCCGCCGCGCTGGAACCCACCGCGGGGATGCTGTCGGCCGCAGGGGCCGGCGACATCCGGGTCCTCACCTGGGGTGCACCCGGATCGCGCGTGGTCCTCCACTCCGCGTGCGCCAGATCGACCGTCACGGAGTTCCTCGCCGACCCGGCCACCGTCGACCGTTCCGTGGCCTGTCCCTCCTGACCGGGGCGCCTGCGTGGGGGACGCGACCCGGGCCGGTAGCCTGCACACCGTGCCGTTGCCGACCCGAAGCGCTGACTCCGTGCCCCGCCTGCTGAACCACATCCTGTGGCCGCTGGCGATCATGACCGTGATCCACCGCGTCCTGATCAAGGCCGTCAACGGATCGATCACCAACGACTTCGGGACCGTCTACGCGGCGACCAGACGCTTCCTGGCCGGTGAACCCGTGTACAGCGAGAACCTGCTCACGGTCCAGCCGCACTACCTCTACGCCCCGAGCGGCACCTTCCTGCTGGCCCCCTTCGGCGTGATCGACAACTACACCGTCGCGCGGTGGTTGTTCATCCTCGTCAACACCGCGGCGATCATCGGCGCGCTGTGGCTCCTCATGAGGTTGTTCGACCTCGACGTACGGTCGTTCGCGGCCCCGGCGATCCTCCTGGGGGCCTTCTGCACCGAGGCGGTCACCAACACCCTGGTCTTCACCAACGTCAACGGCGTGATCTTCCTGTGCCAGGTGGCGTTCCTGTACCTCCTCCACCGCCGGAGACTGTGGTGGGCCGGTGTGGCCATGGGCCTGTCCCTGGCCATCAAACCGATGCTCGCGCCACTACTGGTCCTCCCCCTCATCCGCCGTCAGTGGCAGCCCTTCGTCGCCGCCGTGGCGATCCCCGCCGCCGCCATGGCCGCGGGCTGGGCGCTCACCGTCGACGCCGGGCGGTACCTCGAGGTGACCGCGCCGTACATGAGCGAGGTCCGCGACTACTACAACAGCTCCCTCGCCGGCCTCGGCCTGTACTACGGTGTCCCCGAACCACTCATCCTGGTGGCCCGGATCCTCATCGTGGTGGCCACCCTGGTGGCCGTGTGGCTCCTGCTGGACTACCGGCACAACCACGAGGTGCTGTGGTTGGCCACCACCTCCGGTGTCATCCTGGCCGGTGTGTTCCTGGTCTCCAGCCTGGGGCAGATGTACTACTCGATGATGCTGATCCCGATCATGCTCACCGTGGTCCTGGACAAGTCCTTCGTGCGCAACTGGCCCGCCTGGCTGGCGGCGTACGGGTTCTTCACCCTGGACTTCTGGGAGTCGGCCCGGTGGCCGTACTACGGGCGACTGCTGGAGTTCGCCCATCCCACGCTCGGATGGCTGTTGTTGCTGTGCACGGTGTTGGTGATCCTGCTGTGGCGGCGCACGGACCCGCGGCGACACGAGCGGATCGCACCGGCCGCCGCGGCGGCGTAGCCTGCGGACATGAGTGAGCGCACCGACACCCCCTCCAGCACTCCACAACCGGACTTCACCCTCGACGATGCGGAATGGCGCCGCAGACTGACCCCCGAGGAGTACCAGGTCCTGCGCCGGGCCGGCACCGAGCGGCCGTACACCGGGGAGTACACCGACACCAAGACCGAAGGGGTCTACCGCTGCCGCGGCTGCGGGGCCGAGCTGTTCCGCAGTGACGCCAAGTTCGACTCCTACTGCGGCTGGCCCTCGTTCTTCACGCCTCTGGCCGGTGGGGCCGTCATCGAGCGGACCGACACCTCGCTCGGGATGACCCGCACCGAGGTGGTGTGTGCGAACTGCCACGGACATCTCGGTCACGTGTTCTCCGGCGAGGGCTACCCCACCCCCACGGACCTGCGGTACTGCATCAACTCGCTGAGCATGACCCTCGAGCCCGCCGAGGACTGAACGCACAACGCAGGGGCCGGCCGGGACGTTGTGGTCCCGGCCGGCCCCTCGCGTCGATCCCCGCGGCGCTGAGCCGTCTCAGGGCATCGTGGTGGCCAACTGCTCGGCGCTGATCCGGGGCCCGGTGAAGAACGGGACCTCTTCACGGACGTGACGCCGCGCCTCTGTGCTGCGCATGACGCGCATCAGGTCCACGATCCGGTCCAGCTGCGGGGCCTCGAAGGCCAGGAGCCATTCGTAGTCGCCCAGAGAGAACGACGGCACGGTGTTGGCCCGGACGTCCGGGTACTCGCGGGCGGCGCGCCCGTGCTCGGCGAGGATCTGGCGACGCTCCTCGTCGGGGAGCAGGTACCACTCGTAGGAGCGGACAAAGGGGTACACGGAGATGTACGCGCCCGGCTCCTCCTCGGCGAGGAACGCCGGGATGTGGCTCTTGTTGAACTCGGCCGGTCGGTGCAGAGCGGTGTTGGACCAGTAGGACGTGCTGGCCCGACCCAGGATCGTGGTGCGCCGGAACTCGTTGTAGAACCGCTGCAGGTCCTCGATGTGCTCAGCGTGGGTCCAGATCATGAAGTCGGCCTCGGCGCGGAGCCCCGAGACGTCGTACAGTCCGCGGACCACCACGTCGGTGCCGTCGAACCGGGCGAGGAACCGCTCGAGGTCCGCGGTGACCGCGGCCCGGTCCTCCCCCAGCTCCCCGGGCGTCACGGTGAAGACCGAGAACATCAGGTAGCGGAGCGTCGAGTTGAGCTTCTTGTAGTCAAGGCGTGCCATGGCTCAATCCTGCCACCCGGCGGCCAACCGCCGGGCCGCGGCCCGTGCCGAACCGATGCACGCGGGCACTCCGACCCCCTCGGTCGCCCCTCCGACCACTTCCACCCCGGGCAACCGGTCCGCCAGTTCGGCCCGTACGCCCGCGATCCGGTCGGCGTGCCCCGGACCGATCTCGGCGAGCGCGTCCTCCCAGCGGCGCACACGCGAGTACAGGATCGTCGGTGCGGATCCGCACACCCCGGCCAGGGCGGACTCGGCCATCCGGGCCAGTGCGATGTCGTCCGCGGTGAGCACGTCGTCGTCGTCGAGCCGACCGAACGACACCCGCACCAGGTGACCCGGTCGGGTGTCGAGGTGAGGCCACTTGCGACTGGTGAAGGTCATCGCCTTGAACGGGACCGGCTCGTCGGTGGCCACCAACACCCCGGAGAGCTCGGGCAGGTCGAGCCCCCGGTCCACCTCCATCGCCACCACAGCGGACGAGGCGGTCCGGATCCCGGACAGGCCGGACACGGCGCCGTCGACCCCACCGGCGGCGGCCAGGAGCGGCGCGGCGTGGGGGACGGGGACGGCGACGACGACGAGGTCGGCGTTCTCGACCCACGACCCGCGGGCTCCGGTGACCGTCAGGGTGTACCCGGAGGGCTCGCGATGGATCGCGGTGCAGGTGGCGTGAGAGCGGACCGTGGCACCCGAGGCCTCGGCGAGCGCGGACACGAGCCCCCTGTACCCGCCGTCGAGGGTGGCGAACACGGGCCCCGGCACCCGGTTGCCCACGAGCTCACCGATCGCGGCGGTCAGCGTCGGTGCGCCGCGGTCCAGCGCCTCGGCGAGACCGGGGATGACCTGCCGCAGGCCGAGTCCCGAGCTGGGGGCGGCGTACACCCCGCCGAGCATGGGATCGACGAGCCGCGAGACCACCGCGTCGCCGAACCGGTCGGCCACGAGCCGGCCCAGCGAGACGTCCCCGCCGGGTTCCCACTCCAGCGGCGTGTCCGTCTCACGGGCGGCGACGGCCGACTCACCGGGGCTCAGCACACCGGACAGGCCGGCCACGTCGGACGGCAGCCCCATGAGGGTGCCGACCGGCATCGGGACCAGTCGACCGTCGGTGAGGATCGCCGGGCCGAGCGGTCCGGGGTGCCGCAGGGTGTCTGTCAGCCCCAGCTCGGCGACGAGCTCGGAGGCCTCCGGTCGGCGACCGATGAATGCCTCGGCCCCCAGCTCCATGGGGCCGGACGGGAAGTCGACGGTGTGCAACGCCCCACCGAGGGAGTCCGACGCCTCGAGGACCGTGATCCGTGCGCCGGGCAGGTCGAGGGAGAGCTGATAGGCGGCGGTGAGTCCGCTGAGACCGCCACCGACCACCGCGACACGAGGGGGCATCCCTACGTCCCGGTCAGCTCGTGGACCAGCTCGACCACGTGGGTCACGGCACCCGGGTCGGTGGCGGGCAGGACGCCGTGCCCGAGGTTGAACACGTGCCCGCGGGCGCCCAGCTCACGTGCCCGCGCCCCCTCGTCGAGGATCCTCCGGACCTCGGAGTCCAGCGCCTGACGGTCGGCGAAGAGCATGGCGGGGTCGAGGTTGCCCTGGAGCACCTTGCCCGGAGCCCGCACCGCGGCGTCGTCGAGCGGGATGCGCCAGTCCACACCGACGACCTCTGGACCGGCCTCACCCATCGCCCCGAGCAGTTCTCCGGTGCCCACGCCGAAGTGGGTGCGGGGAACCGTGGAGATCACCTCGTCGGCGAAGATCCCGGTGGAGTGCGGGAGCACCATCGACCGGTAGTCCCGCAGGCTCAGCGCCCCGGCCCACGAGTCGAACAGCTGGACGGCGTCCACGCCCGCATCGATCTGCGCGCGCAGGAACACCGTGGTCAGGTCCGCCAACTTGGACATCAGTGCATGCCAGACGTCGGGGCGGGAGTACATCAGGGACTTCGTGTGCTCATGGTTACGGCTCGGTCCGCCCTCGATGAGGTAGGAGGCGAGGGTGAAGGGGGCGCCGGCGAAGCCGATGAGCGCGACCTCCGGGTCGAGCTCCGCCACCACCATGCGGACCGCCTCGCCGATCTTCTCGAGCCGGTCCGGGGTGAGATCGGGAAGCGCGGCGACCCCGGCCTCGTCGCGGATCGGCGATGCTACCACGGGCCCGGTGCCCGGCACGATGTCGATGTCCACACCCGCCGCCGCCAGCGGGATGACGATGTCGGAGAAGAAGATCGCGGCGTCCACCCCGTGACGGCGGACCGGCTGCAGGGTGACCTCGCAGGTCATCTCGGGGTCGAAACAGGCCTCGAGCATGGTGCTCCCGGTCCGGAGTTCGCGATACTCGGGAAGCGAGCGACCCGCCTGACGCATGAACCACACCGGCGTGTGAGCGGCACCGGTGCCCCCGACTTCGTCGAGGTAGGGGCCGGTCCCGGCCCGGCGCGCGGTGGCGCGGCCGGCGCCCTGGGTGTCAACGGACCTGGGATTCGAGGGCACATCGGAGTTCAGCACCCCCCCATGGTCCCACGAGTGCGCCACCGGGGCCCTCCACCCCACCCCGGTGGGCGACGGCGCGCCTCCTCGGGACGCCGCCGGGTGGTGGCTAGCGTGACGACCCGTGAGCACATCGGTCAATGACGGCGAGCCCGAGGTCTTCCGGGAGGCGGTCGAGTCGCTGTCCCGGCTCGAGGTCCGCCCTGAGATCTCTGTCGGCCCGATCCGTCCGCCGCAGAGACTGGCGCCGTACAGTCATGCGCTCGGGGTGGAGATCATCCCGCCGACCGGGGACGATGTGCCCGAGTTCTCCGACGGGGACGCGTTCGGTCGGCTGATCCTCCTCCACGACCCCTCCGGGGACGACGCGTGGAACGGCACGCTGCGGCTGGTCGCCTACATCCAGGCCGACATGGAGGCCTCACTCGCGGGCGATCCCCTGCTGCCCCAGGTCGCCTGGAGTTGGCTCACCGAGGCGCTCGACGAGGACGCCGGACCGTACACGTCGCTGGGCGGAACCGTCACCAGCACCGCGTCGGTCCGCTACGGCGACATCTCCGGACCACCCCAGGCCCACCAGCTCGAGTTGCGCGCGTCGTGGACCGCCCTCGAGTCGAACCTGACCGGTCACGCCTCCGCCTTCTGCAAGACGCTCTCCCTGGCGGCCGGACTCCCGCCGGTCGGCGTGACCTCCCTGCATCGTCGGGCGTGAGCGGCCGACGACGCGGAGAGACCCCGCCGGGGGCGCCGCCGCCCCCGGCGGAGTACGAGTTCGTGGACGACGCCTCCGGCATCGGGTCGGTCGCCTCCGTCGTGGAGTCCTCGGCCGGACCGGTCGCGGTGGACGTCGAGCGCGCGTCGGGGATCCGCTACTCCGAGCGCGCCTTCCTCCTGCAACTACGCCCCGCCGGCGGGGCCGCACTGCTGGTGGACCCCGAGACGCCGGGCCAGACGGTCGGGCCGCTCGCGGGCGTCCTCTCCGGACGCCCCCTGCTCCTGCATGCCGCGAGCCAGGACCTCCCGTCACTCCGTGAGCTCGGGATCAGGCCGACGTCTGTCATCGACACCGAACTGGCCGGGCGGTTCCTCGGGATGGAACGGGTGAACCTCGGGGCGATGATCTCGGAGCACCTGGGCATCGGGCTGGCCAAGGCCCACTCGGCGGCGGACTGGTCGCGACGCCCGTTGCCCGCATCCTGGCTCGACTACGCCGCCTACGACGTCCTCTTCCTCCACGAACTGGCGGACGCGGTACTCCCCCGGCTCGACGAACTCGGCCGCCGCGACTGGTTCGAGGCCGAGTGCCGACACCTCGTCGACTCGGATCCGCCCGCCCCCGCCCCGGATCCCTGGCGCAGGCTGGCCCGCCTGACCTCCCTGCGCGACGCCCGCCAACTCGCCCGGGCACGGGAGTTGTGGATGGCGCGTGACCGGGTGGCCGCGGAGCGAGACATCGCTCCCAAGAGGCTGCTCACCGATGCGGCGATCATCGAGGCGGCACGCACCGCGCCGACGAACCGCACCGACCTGCTCGCGATCGAGGGGTTCGACGGCCCGCACCGCAGACGCCTGGCGGACGAGTGGCTGGCGGCGTTGGAGTGGGCCGCCGAACTCGGGCGTGGCGACCTCCCCTCCCGCCAGGCGCCGCGCGGGGAGCACCCCCCGCACACCAGTTGGAAGCGGACCGACCCGGGGGCGGCGGCGCTCCTGGACTCCGCGCGCGAGGCGCTCGGTGAGCTCGCCGAGGAGGTGGGAATCGAACAGGGGCTGCTGCTCAAGGCGTCGACGCTCCGGTTGTGGGCGTGGCGGGCCGCCACCACCGACTCCGCCGACGACGCGGCGCTACTGCACCGGGTCCTGCAGGCCGAGGGTGCCCGCCGCTGGCAGATCGAACTGACGGAGGCTCCGCTGCTGGGCGCCGTGCACGAGTTCAGAGCGGAGAGCTGAGGGCGTCCGGACTCAGCTCTCGACCCGGTCGCCGAGGCGCTGGCGGATCCCGCGGGCGATCCCCTCCGCGGTCAACCCGGCGTCGGCGAGGATCTCACCGCGGGAGGCGTGGTCGAGGAACTCCTGGGGTATCCCCAGGGCGAGTCGGTCCACCCTGACCCCGGCGCGCTCCAGACTCGCGGAGACCGCCGACCCGACGCCACCGTGGAGCCCGTTGTCCTCGACGGTCACCACGAGCTGTCGACCCCGGGCGGAGTCGACGACCGAGTGCGGGACCGGATAGACCCATCGTGGATCGACCACGTCGACAGCGACACCGGCGGTCTCGAGTTCCCGGGCCGCGGCCAGCGACGGCGCGACCATCGACCCGACGGCGACGACGAGGACGTCGGCGTCGCCGGACCCGTGCACCCGGTCGACGCCGTCGGTACTGGTCTCCAGTGCCGGGACGGGTTCACCGACCGAACCCTTGGGAAAGCGCACGACGGTCGGCCCGTCGGTCACCTCGACGGCCTCCCGGAGCTCCGCGCGCAGGGTCTCGGCGTCGCGCGGTGCGGCCACCCGAACCCCGGGGACGATCCCCGTCAACGACAGGTCCCACATCCCGTTGTGACTGGCGCCGTCGGGGCCGGTCACCCCGGAGCGGTCGAGCACCAGGGTGACCGGCTGCCCGAGGAGCGCGACGTCCATGAGCAGCTGGTCGAACGCACGGTTGAGGAAGGTCGAGTACACGGCCACCACCGGGTGCATCCCCCCGAGCGCCAGTCCGGCGGCCGAGGCCACGGCGTGCTGCTCGGCGATGCCCACGTCGAACATCCGGTCCGGGAAACGTTCACCGAACGCCGTCAGTCCGGTCGGCCCGGCCATGGCCGCGGTGATGGCCACGACGTCGTCCCGTTCGGCACCGATCTCGCACAGTTCGGCGGAGAAGACCGACGTCCAGTCGACCGCGGACGACTCCGAGAGCGGTCGGCCGGTGTCGGGGTCGATGACCCCGGTCGCGTGCATGAGGTCGGCGACGTTGTTCTCCGCGTGGACGTACCCCATGCCCTTGCGTGTGACCACGTGGACCACCACCGGGCCGCCGAAGTCCTTGGCCAGCCGCAGCGCGGCCTCGGTGGCGGCCAGGTTGTGTCCGTCCACCGGCCCCATGTACTTCAGTCCCAGGTCGGCGAACAGCTCCTGCGGCGACACCACGTCCTTCAGGCCTGTCTTGATCCCGTGCAGGATCGAGTACACGGCCTTGCCGACGACGTCCTTGCGCGCGCCCAGGGTGCGCTTGGTGTGGTCCATCGCCTTCTCGTAGGCGGGCTGTAGCCTCAGGACCCCGAGTCGTTCGGCCAGGCCTCCGATCGTGGGGGAATACGATCGTCCGTTGTCGTTGACGACGATCACCATGGGCCGGTCTTTGCCGGCCGCGATGTTGTTGAGCGCCTCCCAGGCCATCCCGCCGGTCATCGCGCCGTCGCCGATCACGGCCACGACGGTGCGGTCGGTCTCCCCGCGCAGGGAGTACGCCTTGGCGAGACCGTCGGCGTAGGACAGCGACGAGGTGGCGTGCGAGGACTCGACGACGTCGTGGTCGCTCTCCGCGCGGCACGGGTATCCCGACAATCCGCCGCGGGTACGGAGCCCGTCGAACTGCTCACGACGACCGGTGACGATCTTGTGGACGTACGACTGGTGTCCGGTGTCGAAGACGATGGGGTCCCGGGGGGAGTCGAAGACCCGGTGCAGGGCGATGGTCAACTCCACCACACCGAGATTGGGGCCGAGGTGCCCGCCGGTGGCGGAGACCTTTCTGATGAGGAACTCCCGGATCTCGCCGCAGAGCCGGACCAGCTCGTCGGGTCCGAGTGCACGGAGGTCGGAGGGGCCGTTCACCTGATCGAGCACACTCATTGCCGTCGACTGCCCCTTCCCTGGCCGCACCCCTCAGGGTCGAACCAACAGTCTACGGGCAATCGGCGCGAGACCCCGCCGGCGCCTCGGCCGGTCGAGGTGCGCCACAGGGTCGGGTCAGCGCGCGCGGGGGGAATCGAGGACGGCGAGACCCTCCACGTGGTGCGTCGCGGGGAACGCGGCCACCCCCCGCAGGTCCGTCAGCGTCCAGCCGGCCGTCACCAGGACCCCGACGTCGCGGGCCAGACTCGCCGGGTCGCACCCCACGTGGATGATCCGCGACGCCGTTCCGCCCGCGAGCGCGGTCATCACGTCGATCCCCGCACCACCCCTCGGCGGGTCCAGGATCACGAGATCGGGCTCACCGTTCCGGTCGGTCCCACCGACCGTCCGGTCGAGGAACGTCTCGACCCGCGCAGCCACCGGGACGACCCCCGGGCCGACGTCGAGGGCGGTCCCCACCGCGTCGAGAGACGGACGTGCGGATTCGACGATGGTCAGCTGCGCGCGAGGGGCGACGTCGAGCACCGCCGCGGAGAACAGGCCCGCCCCCCCGTAGAGATCCCAGACCACCGGCTCCGCCGGTAACCCCGCGGTGGCGGACACCGCGCGGCGGACGAGATCGGAGTAGTGCACGGCAGCGGATCTGTGCGACTGCCAGAATGCGTCGACCGGTAGCCGCCAGGTGTGCTCGCCGACCCGTCGGGTGACGGTGGGGGGACCCATCACGGGCTCCCATGCCCCGGCGCGGGAGGACCGGGCCCGCGCCCGGGTCGCCACACCCCTCCGGGACCCGCGATCGCGCCCCCGTGTCGCCGGTTCGGTGACCGGTCGGTGAGCGACGTGGACCTCCCCGTCGTCCCCCAGGACCCCGAGGACCTCTCGGTGCGGACCTACGCCCGCGGTCCGGACCGCCTCCGCGAGCCGCGGGTCCGCCTGGACACAGGGTTCGGTCACCACCTCACGCGACCGCGACCGCCGGACGCCCGGCACCCCGTCGGACCCCGTCACCCACCGCGCGATCGTCCGCCACCCGGTACTCGCGCCGTCGCCGGCGGGAACCCCGACCGGAACGCGATCCGGGGTGGAGTGGATCCGCCCGATACGGCGGGCCTGGTCGGCCAGGACGGTCCCCGAGAACGCACGGGCGGCCGCCGGGTCGATGTGGCTCCAGTCGCAGCACCCCGCACCCGCCGCCGCGGCGGGGCACAGCGGGTCGATCCGGTCCACCGACCTCTCGAGTACGCCGGTCACGGTGCCGCGACAGAAGGCTCGTCCCGGGTCGTCGTGGATCATCACCTCGACCAGCTCCCCCGAGATCCCGCCCCGGCAGAACACCACCCGCCCGGAATGCCGGGCCACGAACTCCCCGCCCTGCGCGGGGCCCTCGATGCGCAGCCGGAGCACACGCCCCGTCCAGTCGGTTCTCTCCGTCCGGGTCATCGGTCCTCCGGTCCGCCCCAGCGCCCGATGATGGGTTCGTCACGCGCCTGGTCCGCGCGGCCGTCCGAGGACGACAGCTGCCACGGGACGCTGGTCACCATGACACCCCTCTCGTACAGCAGTCGGGTCTTCAGACGCAGCGCGCTCTGATTGTGCAGGAGCTGCTCCCACCAGTGGCCCACGACGTACTCCGGGATGTACACGATCACGACGTCCCGGGGCGACTGGTCACGCAATCGTTTCACGTAGTCGACCACCGGCCGGTTGATCTCCCGGTACGGCGACTCCACCACCTTGAGCGGCACGGAGATCCGCCGCTTCTCCCACTCGCGGACCAGGACCCGGGTCTCCGCCGTCTCGATGTTCACGGTGAGCGCCTCGATGGTGTCCGGTCGGGTCGCCCGCGCGTAGGCGAGTGCCCGGAGGGTGGGCAGGTGCAGTTTGGACACCAGCACCACACAGTGGGTGCGGCTCGGGAGGACGACCTCCCAGGACGAGTCCTCGAGTTCGCGCGCGACCGACTCGTAGTGACGATGGATGAGTTTCATGACCCCGAACACGGCCAGCATCGCCAGCACCGCGATGTAGGCGCCGGCGAAGAACTTCGTGCTCATGACGATCACCAGCACACCGGAGGTGAGGACGAACCCGACCGCGTTGACCGCCCGTGCGCGCTGCACCCGTCGCCGGACGGCGGGGATCTGCTCGTTGCCCAGCCGCCGGGTCCAGTGGCGGACCATGCCGAGCTGGCTCAGAGTGAAGGCCACGAAGACCCCGACGATGTAGAGCTGGATGAGCACGGTGACCTGCGCGTCGAACGCCACCACCAGGACGATCGCCGCCACGGCGAGCAGGACGATCCCGTTGGAGAACGCGAGCCGGTCCCCGCGCGTGGCGAGCTGCCTCGGCAGGTACTTGTCGCGCGCGAGCACCGAGGCGAGCACGGGGAAACCGTTGAAGGCGGTGTTCGCCGCGAGCACCAGGATGAGGGCGGTGATGGTCATGATCACGTAGAAGGCGACAGGGAGATCCGCGAAGACCGGGTCGGCCAGCTGCGCGATCATCGTCTTCTGCTGGTAGTCCTCCGGCGCACCGATCAGTTGGGTGGCCGGGTCCTCCGCGACCTGCACCCCGAGCTGGTTGGCCAGCACGATGAGCCCGAGCAGGAACGAGATGGATACCACGCCGAGCATGACCAGAGTCGTCGCGGCGTTCCTGGCCCTGGGGCTGCGGAACGCCGGCACGCCGTTGTGGATGGCCTCGACCCCGGTCAACGCGGCACAGCCCGAGGCGAAGGACTTGGCCACCACGAACGCGAGCGCGAGCCCGGCGACCGCCACGCCGTCGGGCGTGACGAGCTCGAACTCCGCGGACTCCGCCCTCAGGCCACGTCCAAGCACGCCGACCTGGAACAACCCCCACACCACCAGCGCGGTCATGGCCGCCATGAACGCGTAGACGGGGATGGCGAACGTCGCGCGGGACTCCCGGATGCCCCGGAGGTTGATCGCGGTGAGCAGGACGATCGCGATGACGGCGAACACCACCTCGTTCGAGTGCACGAACGGGATCGCGGAGCCGACGTTGGCGGCCGCCGCCGAGATCGACACCGCCACGGTGAGCACGTAGTCGATGAGGAGGGCCGCCCCCACACCCAGACCGGCGTTCGGCCCGAGATTGACGGTGGCGACCTCGTAGTCCCCCCCGCCCGACGGATACGCGCGGACGTTCTGCCGGTAGCAGGCGATCACGACCACCATGACCACCGCCACCGCGAGCCCGACCCACGGGGTGAACGCCAGCGCCGACACCCCGGCCAACGACAGGATGAGGAATATCTCCTCGGGGGCGTAGGCGACCGAGGACAACGCATCCGACGCGAAGACCGGCAACGCTATCCGCTTGCGCAGCGGGGTGTCCCCGGTGGTGTCGCTGCGGAAGGGGCGCCCCAACAGCAGGCGCTTGGTTCCGACGGAGACCCTGGAGATCCTGGACACCGACACATCGTAGGGCTCCGCGTGCCGCAGGGACAGCGCCGCCGACGAGGGTAGCGTGATCGGGACGGGTCCGCGCGTCGCGGACCGTGAGGAGCGGTACTGGCCATGAGGGTCATCATCATGGGCTGTGGGCGTGTCGGCGCGGCGCTCGCGACCGAGCTCGACGAGGGCGGTCACGAGGTCGTGGTGATCGACCGCGACCCCGCCGCGTTCGCCAGGTTGGCGGAGCAGTTCGACGGACGCACCGTCACCGGGCTCGGCTTCGATCGCGAGGTCCTCGTCGACGCCGGGTTACACGGGGCGGACGCGTTCGCGGCGGTCTCCTCCGGGGACAACTCCAACATCATCGCCGCGAGGGTGGCCCGCGAGACCTTCGGCGTCGAGCGGGTGATCGCCCGGATCTACGACGCCGGACGCGCCGAGGTCTACGAGCGGCTGGGCATTCCCACCGTCGCCACGGTGCCCTGGGCCACCGGCCGCCTCATCCGGTACATCACGTCCGGGTCGAGCCCGGTGGTCTGGCGCGATCAGACCGGCGAGGTGTCGCTCGTCGCCGTCGTCCCTCCGTCGGTGTGGGTCGGCGTGGGACTGGCGTCTCTCGCCGATCTGGTCGGTGGCACCGTGGTCGCGCTCACCCGCTTCGGGGAGTGCAGGGTGCCCGGCGGCAGCACTCTCGTGCAGGCCGACGACCTGATCCACCTCGCCGTTCCCTCGGGCGTGGTCGACGATCTCGACGACATCCTGGAGCGAGGACCATCTGATGACTGACCGACCCGTGACCGGCGATCCCGTCCCCGACGGTTCGGTCCCCGACTACGCCGACGGGGCCGGCCTGCTGGACCGCGCCCCCGCCCGCACGTTCCACGCCTCCACCATGCGGGTCCTGGTGGCCGGGGCCGGCGTGGTGGGACGATCGATCGCACGCGAACTCCTGGCCAACGACCACACCGTGACGCTGGTCGACAAGCGCGCGGCGGTCTTCGACCGCGACGGGGTGACCGGTGCCCGGCAACTCGTCGGCGACGCGTGCGAGTTGGGCTTCCTCGAACGACTCCGCGCGGAGGAGTCCGACGTGGTGGTCGCGGCCACCGGCGACGACAAGGTGAACCTGGTCGTGAGCCTGCTGGCCAAGACGGAGTTCGCCGTGTCCCGCGTGGTCGCCCGCGTCAACGACCCCCGGAACGAGTGGCTGTTCGACGACCGCTGGGGCGTCGACGTGGCCGTCTCCACCCCCCGACTCATGGTCTCCGTCGTGGAGGAGGCGGTCTCCGTCGGGGACGTCGTGCGGTTGATGACCCTGCGGCGCGGCGGCGCCAATCTGGTGAGCGTGACGCTGCC
This sequence comes from Dietzia cercidiphylli, assembly GCF_014145145.1. Lineage (GTDB taxonomy): Bacteria > Actinomycetota > Actinomycetes > Mycobacteriales > Mycobacteriaceae > Dietzia > Dietzia natronolimnaea. The sequence continues at coordinate 484 of NZ_JAALEA010000041.1, read as the reverse complement.
GGACCAGACCCCCCTCGCGGGCAGACCGGTCTCACGCGTCCGCTTCCCCCGGGACGCGGCGCTGGTGGCGATCCTCCGCGGGGGAAGGGTGATAGCCCCCGAACCCGACGTGCCGTTCGAACCGGGCGACGAGTTGCTGGTCGTGGCGCCGGAGGCCGCGGAGGCGGACCTGAGCACCGCGGTCCTCGGCGGCTGACCCACGCTCACCGATCCCGGCTTCCTCCACCGGGAACGGTGACGGCGACCTCCCGCCCGTAGCCCCACCCCGGGGCGAGCGGCAGCGCGTCCCCGCTCCAGAATCGGCCCGGGTCGTACCAACTGGCGTCGCCGGCCGGCAGCAGGACACCCATCGCCTCGAGTGTCATCCCGACCACCTCAGCGCAGTAGGCCGCCTCCACGCGCAGTGCGGGCCCGGAGTCCGCACGTCGGCGCCACGGGAGGCCGCTGCCCCGGCGCCCCGGGGCTCCGGCACCGCCGCTCCCTC
>NZ_JAALEA010000419.1 GCF_014145145.1 Dietzia cercidiphylli | reverse complement strand
GCACGCGCCAGCCACGTGGCGGTCGCCGAACCGGCGGGCCCGCACCCCACCACGAGGACATCGGTCGAAGCGGGAGGTCGCGGCCGTGGGTCCATGCGCTCCATGGTGGCAGGTCCGCGCCGGACCGGTCGGCGCCGACCTCGGCCGGGGTGGGGTGCCGCAGCCCCCGGGTGGGGACCGTAGTCTGTCGTCAGGGTCGGTCGATGCCGGTCCGCACCAGGCGACGAGGACGAATGAGGATGTCGAGCGATTCTGTGACGACCGGCACCGCTGAGACGGCGCCCGACCATGTGGTGGCGGGCGTGGACGTCGGCGACGCGGATCTCGCGGCGCTGCTGAGGGCGCGACTGGTGGAGGTCGAGGAGCTCCTGGTGAGCCGACTCGAGACCGGGGAGGACTTCCTCACCGAGGTCGCCCTGCACCTGGTCACCGCCGGCGGGAAGCGCTTCCGGCCCGTCGTCACCCTGCTCACCGGAGAGCTCGGTCCGGAACCCGACCGCGAGCGCCTGGTCAAGGCCGCCGTGGTGTGCGAGATGATCCACCTGGCCACGCTCTATCACGACGACGTGATGGACGAGGCGGCCGTGCGCCGCGGCGTGGAGTCCGCCAACAGCCGCTGGGACAACTCCACCGCGATCCTCGCCGGCGACTTCCTCTTCGCCCATTCCTCCATGCTCCTGGCGGACCTCGGCCCGGCCGCGGTCCAGCTCATCGCCCAGACCTTCGCGGAACTGGTCACCGGGCAGATGCGGGAGACCGTCGGTCCGGGCGACGGCGGGGACGCCGCCGGTCACTACCTCCGCGTGATCTGGGAGAAGACCGGGTCGCTGATCGCGGCCGCCGCCCAGTTCGGCGGCGAGTACTCCGGCGCCTCCGACGAGCAGATCCAGAGTCTGCGACGGCTGGGAGACGCCGTGGGGATCGCGTTCCAGATCGCCGACGACATCATCGACATCGCCTCTCCGTCGTCCGACTCGGGCAAGACTCCCGGGACCGACCTGCGCGAGGGTGTGCACACGCTGCCCATGATCTACGCGCTCGAGGCCGGTTCCACCGACGGCGACCGCCTCCGTGAACTGTTGGGGCAGCCGCTGACCGACGACTCCGAGGTCCACGAGGCCCTGGATCTCCTCCGCGCCTCCGAGGGGATGCGGCGCGCGCGGGCGACGCTCGAGCAGTACGTGGCGGACGCCATGGCCGAGCTGGACGTGCTGCCCGCCGGTCCCGCGAACGAGGCGCTGCGGCGGCTGGTCCGGTTCACCGTCGACCGCGTGAGCTGACCGCCGCGCCGGGCATCCGCTCCTGCGCCTGCGCGCCCGTCCAGCGCTCGGCTGGCTTCCGCTCTCGCG
>NZ_JAALEA010000418.1 GCF_014145145.1 Dietzia cercidiphylli | reverse complement strand
GCGCACCCCCACCGGCCGCGTGTAGGCCGGGGCGAACCCGCGCGCCCGCGCCGAGCGGATCATCCGCTCGGTGAGCTGGGCGTCGGCCTCGTCCGCCAGCGGGTGCAGTGAGCGTGCCCCCTCGGCGACCAGCCGCCCGCCCACGTACACGTGCGTGAGGTTGCGCAGCGAACACGCCAGGACGTACGTGGCCACCGGGTCCCAGATCGGCCCGGTGGCCGGGGCGGTGGGATCCACGACCAGCAGGTCGGCGTGCTTGCCCACCTCGATGCTGCCGATCCGGCCGGACAGGCCGAGCGCCTCCGCGCCACCCAGGGTGTGCATCCGCAGCACCTCGTGCGCGGCCAGGACAGAGGCGTCGGAGTGGACGGCCCGCTGGGTGTAGAGGCCGATGCGCATGTTCTGGAACGGGTCGGAGACGTCGGTGCAGGACTGGTCGTCGAGCCCCATCCCCACCCGGATCCCCGCGGCCCGGTACCCGGCGACGTCGGCGATACCGGATCCCAGCCGGCCGTTGGAGGTGGCCTGCCAGATCACCGCGGAGTCGGTGTCGGCCACCCGACGCACCATGTGCTCGGTGGGGTGGACGAAGTGGCCGAAGGAGAAGGCGGGGCCCAACACCCCGGCGTGGTCGTACCAGTCGAACTTGGCCCGCTGCACCTCCAGGTGCTCGGCGGTCTCCACGAAGTGCGCCTGGTTGCCCACACGGTGGGTCGCCATGGCGTGCCGTTCGCGTTCGGCGGTGACCGGCGAGGACGACCACTGCACCGACCCGAACACCGATCCGCCCAGATCCAGGTCCCGGGGGACCGTGCGCTGGCGGTGCTCGGTGACGTGGGCGAACGCCTCGAAGCACTCGGCCTCGGGCAGCTGCTCGTCGTCCAGCCGGGTCGAGGTGACGCACCGCAGTCCCGAGTCGGCCTGCGCGTCGATCTGTCGCGTGAGGAACTCGACGTCGTGGACCCGCTCGGCGACCAGGGTGGAGGTGGCGTGGTCGAACACCGCCACCACCCGGCTCTGGGTGAAGTTGTAGGCGCTGGTCACGCCGTTGCGCAGGAAGTCCAGGCAGCCGGCGAGGGTGAACCAGTACAGGTCCTCGGCCTCGGCCCCGACCATCATCTCGCCCATCCGTGAGACCCACCCGTAGAGCGTGTCGTCGGGGGCGATGCCGCGCATCCCGGCGGTGAACAGGTGGCTGTGCGCGGAGACGAACCCGGGCGCCAGGATCGACCCACCCAGGTCGTGGACGGTGCCGGGCAGTCCGGGCGGCGGATCACCGGCACCCAGCGCGGCGATCAGCCCGTCCTCGTCGACGTGGACCCAGCCGTGGAACCACGGCGGGGCGTCGGCTGCAGTCGTTCCCGGGGTCGTCGTCACGGGGATGACGAGCGCATCGGTGAAGGTGATCATGAGGGGTCTCTCGTTCTCGGGGCGGCGGCAAGGGTTGGGCGCGCGCGGTCGGCGCGGCGTGTCAGCCCGGGAGGTCCTCGGCCAGCCAGCCGCCGGGACGCAGGTGGAACCGTCGGCGGTGTGAGGGCGCGTCGGGCTCGCCCCGCCAGAACGTCACCGCCTCGGGCCGCAGGCGGTACCCGGTCCAGGTGTCGGGCGGGTCCTGCGGGGTGGGCCCGTGCCGGGAGACGGTCTCCGCCCACACCTCCCGTCGTCCGGCCGGGGGCAGGGCCGCTGTGGCGGGACTGTTGGTCCAGGCCAGCAGCTTGAGATACGGGGTCCGGTCGCGATAGGTGAGCAGTTGCTCCTCGCGGTCCGTGGGTGCTGCGGGGCCGGTCATGGTGAGCTGGCGGGTCCGGTCGGCGCTGAGCACCACGAGGGTGGCGCGGG
>NZ_JAALEA010000417.1 GCF_014145145.1 Dietzia cercidiphylli | reverse complement strand
GAGTTCGGCGGTGAGCTCGTACGGTTCCACGTGGAACACGCCGACTCGATCGGCTCGTTCACCGGCTGGGCCCCGGCGCGGGCCGTGGTGCAGTGGTGCGCGATTAAGCCCTTCGCTGTTATGGCAGATTCCGCCGCTGCGGCGGACTCCGGGGAGACAGGGGAGACCTCGTGACAGTTCACTTCGTCGGGGCCGGCCCCGGCGCCGCCGACCTGCTCACGCTGCGCGCGGCTGCGGCCCTGGCCGCGGCGGACGTCTGCCTGTACGCGGGCACCTATCTGGACGACGGCGTGCTCGACCACTGCCGGCCCGATGCGCGGGTGGTGGACACCCAGCACCTGGACCTGGACGGGATCATCGCGGAGATCGTCGCCGCCCACGCCGAGGGGCTCGAGGTGGTGCGGCTCTGCTCGGGTGACCCGTCGCTGTACTCCGCGCTCGCCGAGCAGACCCGCCGGCTCGATGCAGCGGGCGTGCCCTGGGACGTGGTGCCCGGCGTCCCGGCCTACGCTGCCGCCGCCGCCGAGCTGGGGGTGGAGCTGACCGTGCCCGAGGTGGTGCAGTCCGTCGTGTTGACCCGCGTCCAGGCCCGATCGACGGTGATGCCGTCCTCCGAATCGCTGGAGAACTTCGCCGCCACCGGCGCGACGCTGGTGCTGCACCTGGCGATCACCCGGATCCGCGAGCTCGCCGAACGGCTGGTTCCCACGCACGGCGCGGACTGCCCGGTGGCGGTGGTGGCCAATGCGAGCCGCCCGCACCGCGTCGAGCTGCGGGGCACACTTGCCGACATCGCGGACGCGGTCGAGTCCGCCGGTCTGCGGCAGGCGGCGGTGATCCTGGTGGGCCGGGCGCTGGTCCGGCCGGGGGAGGCCGAATCGTGGTTGTACGCCTCGGATCCGGAGAGGGCGGCGAAGCGGCGGGGCGGGGCGGGGTAGGTGGAACTCAGAGTTGAAAGTTCGACCACAGTCACGGAGGCCGAGGTGCCAGGCTGTGCTCGTGGTTTCCGAGGGCGGCATCTACACTCGAGTCTCCCTGCGGGACGCTCATCCGGTCGATTACTGGGCGGGTAGACCCGGACTCACCATACCGGCTGTCCACTTCAGATCAGGGTGTGGTCGGTCCGTGAGGTAGCGGAAGACGTCTCTCCGAACTCTGCCGGCGGGCTGTCGTCGAAGTAGCCGTTCCCGCGCATTGCTCCTCTTGCTACTGCCCAGTCGCAAGAGAGTTATCCCTGGCGAAGTCCACCCGTGGGGACGAGTCGGTTGGTCAGGCCTCGGCGATAGCTTTGATGCTCTCCAGCGTGGTGCCAAGGGCAGTCTCGAGCTCGTCAGCGTGGTTCGGGCCCCCGCCGAGGAGCGTCGCGGCGAAGAACCGGCCGATCGGATTGAGCTTGCCCGGCACGGACCGACGCTGGGCCAGCTTGGTACCGGTCTGCGTCGGCTGGAGCTCGAAGGCCCAGCGGGCGCCGCTGGTCTTCGTGTCCCAGGCGACACGCTTGTGTGGCTCGAACTCGATCACAACGTTTCGGGTTGGCCAGACGACCAGTTTGCGGCGGTTCCAGCCGATGTACTGCTGGCCCTTCCGGAAGCCTCCCGGCAGCAGCGGTGTCATCGCGACGAGTTCGGGCGACGACCGAACGAGCACGGAGGTATCCGTGACGACCTCCCACACGCGCTCGACGGGGGCGTCGACCTCGACCTCGGCGCGAAGCTCGCGGGTAGTGCTCATGCCATGCCTCCTTGGCGGGTTGAGCCGCGCTGGGTGTGGTGAACACTCTGGCGTGACCGGAATTGCGACCAGTGCAAGGTCGGACCGCTTCGCAACACAGTACGTCGCGTAGGGCGTACCCCGTAGTGACGTTGCTCTTCGTCGTGGTGTTGGTCCCCATGTCGACGAGCTCGCTTACGAGGGTGTGGGCCGCGCAGGTCCGGGACGCTGGCTGAGCAACACCGAATCCGCGGTGGTGCAGAAAGCGACCGTTCGTCCGGACGTGGTGACGGTGGATGTGCTCAGCCCCTATGACATCTCCGAACTCGATCAACTGCAGAGAGAAGCCGAACAGATCGTCCCCTGGGGGCCTCTAGTAGTGGTCGACCACGCTGTCGGGGCGCCACGATCAGTGCCGACGGGTCACTCGTTGCCGTCGCCAGCACCCTTTCGCGGGGCCCCCAGCACGCTGAGTATCTCCCCGACCATGTGGTCCCGTTCGAGTGGATGGCGCAGCGGCAGGTCTCGGTTCAGGCTGTAGCGGTTACGGCGCCCGTCGCGGATGCGCTGCAGGTACCCGGCCTCTTCCAGTTCGGCCACGATCCGCTGGGTGGCGCGCTCGGTGATCCCGACCGCATCGGCGATGTCGCGCAGTCGCGTCTCGGAGTCCTGCGCGATGCACAACAGGACGTGCGCGTGATTGGTGAGAAACGTCCACTCTGCCACTACGCCACCCCATCACCGACGACTTCCGAGTGCCATTTTGCCTTACGTGAATCACGGTACGCATGTGGGCGTGCACGGAGCCCGTCCCACCGCGGGCCCGGTCCGCGCGCCGCGCCACAACACGCGACACCGATTTAGGCTGTTGCAAAACATGTCGTGAAAGTCATGTATTGTCGTTCCCGTTACTCGCTCGGAACAGGCGGCTAGCGCGCCACGACGGAGATCAGCTCGTCCCGCTCGGCGGCGCACGGACTCCGGACAGATCAGGGGAGACTCGATGGACCTCAGCATTCTCGGCAGCCTCACGGACCCGCCGATCCTGTTCTTCTTCCTGGGGCTGTTCGTCGCCGCTGTGCGCTCCAACCTGGAGATCCCGGCCCCCGTCACCAAGTTCCTGTCGCTCTACCTGCTCATGGCGATCGGGTTCAAGGGTGGCCAGGCTCTGCGAGAGACCGGTCTGACCGGCCGCGCCGCGGCGGTGATCGGCATCGCCCTCCTCCTGGCCCTGGTGATCCCTGCGCTGGGCTTCCTGGTCCTGCGGCGCAGGGTGAACGAGTTCGATGCGGCCGCCATCGCCGCGACCTACGGGTCGGTCAGCGCGGTGACCTTCATCGCCGCGACGCAGTTCGTGACCGCCCGTGGGGAGGAACCCGGCGGGTACATGACGGTCGCCCTGGTTCTGATGGAATCGCCCGCGATCATCATGGCGGTGCTTCTGGCCACCTGGGCACGGTCCCGTCAGCGTTCCGCCCAGATGGCGGGTGACGCGGGGGCCGGCGCTTCCTCTCCCGTGTCGGGCGCACCCCTGTCGTTGCGGGCGATCCTGCACGAGGCGTTCACCGACGGTGCGCACCTGCTGCTGATCGGGTCGCTCGTGATCGGCACCGTGGTGGGGGCCGACGCCGGCGAGGCCATGTCCCCGTTCGTCGACGACATGTTCAAGGGGCTGCTGGCCTTCTTCCTGCTCGAGATGGGCTTGCTCGTCGCCCGTCAGCTCCGCGAGGTCCGGGACGTGGGCCCGTTCCTGATCGGGTTCGGCATCGTGATGCCCCTGGTCGGAGCATCGATGGCGCTGGCCCTGGGCAGTCTGGCCGGGTTGCCGGTCGGCGACCTGACCATGCTCGCCGTGCTCGCGGCGAGCGGGTCCTACATCGTGGTGCCGGCCGTCGTGCGCTACGCGATCCCCGAAGCGCGGCCGTCCCGGTACTTCACAATGGCCCTTGCCGTGACATTCCCGTTCAACATCGTCCTCGGCATTCCGCTCTACTACACCGTCGCCCAGTACCTGGGCGCCTGAGGCGAGGAGATCCCATGAAAGACGTCAAAAGGATCGAACTGGTAGTGGAGTCCGGGGTCGCCGGGAGGTTCCTCGGCGCGTTGGATTCGCTGGGCCTGACCCATCGCACCGTGATCCCGGGAATCTACGGGCGGGGACAGCACGGTGAGCGCGGTGGGGACCCTTTCTCCACCTTCGACAACACCTTCGTGCTCGTGGCGGTCGACCCCGACCGGATCGACGAGGTCCTCCGGTCGCTGCGGCCCCTCCTGCAGTCCGTCGGGGGCATGTGCCTGGTCTCGGACGCCCAATCGGTGCGGTACTGAGTCGGCCCCCGGGAGGGGGCTAGGATCTGCTCAGCTGCGGTGCTCGGGAACCCGGTGTGAGACCGGGGCGGCCCTCGCCACTGTGAACGGATGATGTCGCCAGTCCTCTGTGCCACTGCTCGCACGCGTTGTGTGGGTGGGAAGGCGGACCGGCGGCGATCCGGTCCATCCCTTCCGGGGGTGGGCCGGGGGAACCCGTGAGCCAGGAGACCGGCCGTGGCTGCCACCACGAGTGCCCGCGAGGTGACGGGCAGAAAGGTCTCAGGCATATGCATATCGCAGAGGGTTTCCTCCCCTCGGTGCACGCCGTGGCATGGACGGCCGTCGCGGCACCGTTCGTCATCCACGGCGCGCGCGAGGTGATCAGGACGGTCCGTCGGACACCGGAGGCGGGCGTGTTGCTCGGCGTGGCCGGGGCGTTCACGTTCGTCATGTCGGCCGTCAAGCTCCCGTCGGTGACGGGCTCCAGCTCGCACCCCACCGGGACCGGGCTGGGGACGATCATCTTCCGGCCACCCGTCATGGCCTTCGTCGCCACCGTGGTGCTGATCTTCCAGGCGTTGCTGCTCGCGCACGGGGGCATCACCACGCTCGGCGCGAACGTGTTCTCCATGGGGGTCGCCGGGCCGTGGGTCGCCTACGGGGCGTTCGTCCTGTGTCGACGGGTCGCGGTGCCGCTGCTCGGCGCGGTCTTCGTCGCCGCGTTCCTCGCCGACCTGGTGACGTATCTCGTCACCAGCGCCCAGCTCGCGCTGGCGTTCCCGAGCGCCGAGCACGGCCTGTGGTTCTCGATGGCCGAGTTCCTCGCCGTGTTCGCTATCACCCAGATCCCGCTGGCGGTCGTCGAGGCTCTGATCGTCGTGGTGATCGTCAGCGTGCTCCTGCGAATCGCCTCCCGTGAGCTCGACCTGGTGGGCTTCTTCCGGAGGGCGCGACTCGCCGGCGCGGGCACCTTCGCGCATCTCGAGGACCGTACCGATCAGGTCGAGGCCACGGAGTCGGTGCGATGAGCGGGAAGAAGCACGTCAGCGTGTGGGTGCTCGTGGGGCTGGTCGCCGTGGCGTTCGCGATCGCGGTGTTCTCCCTGGTCTATGGCGCTGGTGCGGGCGGCGAGTTCGAGGGTGCGGACGGGCAGGCGGAGGGGACGATCAGCCAGGTCTCTCCCGACTACGAGCCATGGTTCGAGCCGCTTCTGCCCGAGTTGCCGGGGGAGGTCGAATCGGGGGTGTTCGCCCTCCAGGCCGGGATCGGCGGCGGGATCGTGGGTTACGGACTCGGCGTCCTGCGGACACGTAGTAGGCAGCGTCGGGAGAGCGTGACGGGTGCGGCGACCCCGTCGGCGGCGGCCACGGGTCCGGCCGGGCACTGACCGGCCGAGCCCTAGGTGAACCCACTCGAACTCGCGGCGTCCCACAACCGTTGGTCGGACCTCCCGGTAGTCGAGAAGCTGCTGCTCTTCGGCGGTCTGCTGGTGGCGGCACTGCTCGTGCCGCCACCGGTGGGCCACGTGGCGATCCTGACTGTCTGTTGTGTGTGCGCCCTGGCGCTGGCCCGCGTCCCCGCCAGGATCTACCTCGCGGCGTTGCTCGCCCCCGTCGCGTTCCTGGCCCTGGGAATCGGTCCCCTCGTGCTGGACCTGGTGGACTGGCGCCTCGTGGTGGATCCGGCCGGGGTCGACACCGCCTGGCGGACGGTGAGCAGGGCGATCGCCGCGACGGCCGCCACCATCACCTTGGCGTGCACCACGCCCGTCGCCGACCTCCTGGCCGCCGGCCGGCGGGCCGGACTGCCCGCCCCGCTGGCTCACGTCGTGGACACCACCTACCGGCTCATCGGCCTGCTCATCGACTCCGCGCGCACGCTGCGGCATTCCCACGACCTCAGGCTCGGACACCGCACCGCCCGGGCCGCGATCAGCTCGGTCGGGACGCAGTTCGCCTCGGTATTCGTCCTGTCCGTCAGGCGGGCACGGGCGATCGACGACGCCATGTCCATGCGCGCCGAGCGCGGCCAGACCGCAGTGCTCGCCGAGGCGGACCCGGTCTCGGCCACCCGCGTGCTCGTCATCTGTCTGGTTCTCGTGTCCGTCTCGATACTGGGGGTCATGACGTGACCGTCCTCGCGCTGCGCGGTGCCCGGTTCTCCTACCGGCGTCTCGATGCCCTCGGCGGTCACACCCACACCGTGCTCGACGGCGCCGACCTGACGATCCCCGCCGGGGCGAAGATGGCGCTTCTCGGTGGAAACGGCAGCGGCAAGACCACCCTGATGCGGCTGCTCGTGGGCCTGAACCGCCTCGAGGCCGGGGAGTTGGAGCTGGACGGGGAGCGGGTCCGGGACCGCCGCGCCGACCGCACCCGCCTGCGGCAGTCGGTGCAGATGGTGCTCCAGGAACCCGACGACCAGATCTTCGCCACGACCGTGCGGGCCGACGTCTCCTTCGGCCCCGTGAACCTCGGATTGGATCGCGCCGAGGTGGCCCACCGGGTCGACGAGGCCCTGGCGGCGCTGGCGATCACCGACCTCGCCGACCGCGTCCCCCACCACTTGTCCTTCGGGCAGCGCAAGAGGGTGGCCCTGGCGGGTGCGCTGGCGATGCGGCCTCGCGTCCTGCTTCTCGACGAACCGACGGCCGGGCTCGACCCGCTCTCCTGTGAGGACCTGCTCGCGGCGCTGGAGTCGCTTCGCGCCGCGGGGGCCGCGATCCTCATGGCCACGCACGATGTCGACCTCGCCTGGGCCTGGGCGGACGACGCGGTGGTGCTCTCCGGCGGAGCGCTCACCCGCGGCCCGGTCCACCGAGTGCTGCAGGACGAGGGCCTCCTCACCGCGGCCCGGCTCACCACCCCGTGGGGCGCCGCGGTGTCACGCCGACTGGGCCGGACGGTATCGCGGCCGGGAGAGGTCTGACCACGCTCGTCATCGGGATCGCACTCGCCCGTGTTCCGGACGCGACCGATGCCATCGGTGGCGCAGTCTTCCGACGCGCATCATGATGGCCCGGTGTGCCGCTATGACGGATAGCTTCGGCAGGATGTGAGTTCTTAGGCAAGAAGAGCACTGTGGGATCGGGTGACACGTCGATGCGTGCCCATCCCTGTTTCGGCCGCGCGCGGCGGCAGCGTCTCCCGGTGACGTGGCTCGGGCCACGTTCTTCTCGACGTGTACGGCAGTGGGTGAAACACCTTGTCAAGGAAGAAAAGGGGTGGGAGTGACTTCGGCAATCGAAGGATACGAAGAAATACGATGGTCCCAGGTGGAAGACAGCTTCTTCGTCGGTAGTTTCCGCGGGAACTTCGTGGGGTACATCGATCAGAATTCTGACGGCAGTTTCACCTGCTACGACAGGATGTCGAGACCGCAGGGCGAGTCCGGATCCCTGGACGAGGCGATCTCCAGCCTGAATGATCTGTACTTTTCCGATGCGAGCGAGGGAGAGTTGAATGTCGCTGGACGCTGAGTTCCCCACGTCGCCCGGGAGCGGACAACTGAAGTATTTGGTGTACACGAGCGTGCCGGTGCGGAAGATGCTGCCGGGTGATCTGGAGTCCATTCTGTTCACCTCCCGGGAGCGCAATCGTGCCGCCGGGATCACCGGTGTCCTCCTCTTCAGGAACAACTGCTTCATTCAGTTCCTCGAAGGCCCTCCGGCCGCGATCGACGAGTTGATGACGCGCATCGCTGCCGATGACAGGCACAGTCGTGTCCGGGTCCTGTTGACGGAACCTGCAGCCGAGCGCAGCTTCGCCGACTGGAAGATGGGCTTCGGCATCCCCAAGGAGACCCGGTCGACCGGAGTCGACGGCGTGCGGGACAGTTTCAACGATCTCACCGGCGGCTCGAACTACGACGTCGTACGTCGGGCCGCCGAGGACTTCTCGATCTGGTTCAAGGTCAAGGAGCGCTCGATCTCGACCTCGCCCTGAGCGTCGCCTCTCCCTACACCCGGGCGACGGGCACGCCGGCGCGCAGGACGCGATGCGCGCCGCAGTGGCAGGACTCGTAAGTCACAGTGCCCTCGCTGGTGCGGTGGGAGGAGCGGGTCAGCCATTCGTGCTGGTGCGCGTCCGGATCCGCAGGCTGCGGAACGGGGGCGTCGTGGTCGCGGTCGTGATCGACGTCGGTGGGCGAACAGGCTGCTGTGGTCATGCGCTGACTGTGGTGCAATGGGTCAGTGCAGTTCAACCATGGCAATATGGTCGGCCCGACTCTCGCGGCGGAACTTGCCTCACTCGGCGCCCGGGAGTGGGACACCGATATGGCCGTCGGCGTGCTTCGCGCCCACGGCGTCCGCAGGCCCGATCTCGACGACGCGAGGTCGACCCGCCTACAGGAGTGGGCATTGTGGTTGAGGGCACCCTTCTCGGCGCCGGACGTGGACTCCACGTGCGACGCGATCAACGAGCTGCTGGACTCGGCCGCGTCGAGGCCGTCCCTGAGCACGCACGACGGGCACAAGCCCCACCTGCACTTCGCGGCCGACGGTGACGACGTGGTGGAGCGCGTCCGGGCCATCACCGCAGGCGGTCTGGCGATCTTCGCGGTCGAGTCGGAGGGCGGCCGTCTGGGGGCCTGTCTCCGATCGGGGTGTCCCGAGGTGTTCGTCGACACCAGCCGGAACGGTAAGCGGCGCTACTGCAGTGCCCGGTGCGGCAACCACGACGCCGTCCAACGGCACCGGGCCCCCGGCCGTCGACCCGGGTGACGCAGGGTTTCGGGTGACGCAGGGTTTCGGATGATGCAGAGGGGTGCCGTCCGGTCCCGAGATCGGGGATCATGTGTCGATGGAGACCCGAGACGAGCCCTGGCCGGCCCTGCCCCTGGAATCGTGGATCGACACCAGGGACACACTTCACCTGTGGACCCAGATCGTCGGCAAGACGCGGATGGCCCTCGGGCCGGAGATCAACCACTGGTGGGGCGTCCCGCTGTACGTGGACGCGCGGGGGCTCACCACGTCCCTGATGGTCGCCGGACACCGCGGTCTGGAGATCTGCTTCGACTTCGTCAGCCACGACCTGCTGTTCCTCGTCACTGACGGCAGCACCCGCCGGATGGCGCTCGAGCCGCGGACCGTCGCCGACTTCTACGCCGAGTACACCGGCCACCTGGGTGATCTCGGGTTCGACGTGCCGATCGTCGGGACCCCGGTCGAGCTGCCGGAGGTGATCCCGTTCGCCGAGGACACCACGCACGCGTCGTACGACGCTGACGCCGTGGCCCGTTTCCGGAGGTCGCTGGTCAGCGCGCACGGCGTCCTGTCGACGTTCCGCAGTGGGTTCCGTGGGAAGTCCTCGCCCGTCCACTTTTTCTGGGGTGCGTTCGATCTGGCCGTCACCCGGTTCTCCGGACGCTCCGCCCCCGAGCATCCCGGTGGCGTCCCGAACTGCCCGGACCGGGTCATGCACGAGGCCTACAGCGACGAGGTGTCGAGCGCGGGGTACTGGCCGGGTGGTGCGGAGGAGGGCATCTTCTACGCGTACGCCTATCCCCACCCCGAGGGGTACGACACCCATCCGGCGGTCGAGGCCCCCGCGTACTGGAGCGCCGAGCTGGGTGAGTACGTGCTGCCGTACCACCTCGTGCGACAGGCGGCGGATCCCGACGCCGTGGTGCTGAGGTTCCTCGAACAAACCCATCGCGCGGCGGAGGAGACGGCGGGCTGGAGCCGGGTCCGGGTCTAGCCCGGTCCGGCAACGACTAGGCGGGATGGGGGAGTGCACCGCACGTGCGGCCGTGTCTCCGACGCACCTCTGCCGATCGGCGCGAGACCGCACCCCGGAGGGCGTTCCCCGTGTGGCACTTCCCCACGCGGATCTCCCGGATAGCGCGTGATCGACCTGGTCAGGTGGACCCTTATGCGCTGTTGGTCGCGGCAAAGACGAGGAACGCCACGAACAGTGCTGCCAGTCCCAGACCGATGCCTATGACGGCCTCACGGTGGTTCGACGCCTCGCTTTGGTCCACTCGTTTCAGACCGACCCATCCACTGGCGAGGGCGACCACTGCGGCGGCGATGGTGATCGCACCGCCGATGAAGGGCACCAGGGAGGCCAGCGCGGCAATGATGCCGGCGACCAGCGAGGTGGTCCCGGCACCGTTGCGGTAGGAAGTTCCGGTGGAACGGTCTTCGGGCATGTGGTCTCCCATGCACTTTCGAGGTGACTGACTGGTTCTCGCAACAGACACGCCGAGACCGTCTCGAATGCTATCGCCAGCTGGCCTCGAGCTGCAGCACGAGTCCGCACAACTCGGCCGGTCACGACTTCTCGAATTCATCGGCGGAGGCTTCACTCCGGGCCCGCCAGAGGGGGTCGAGGGCGGCGTCCTCCTCGGCGGTGGCAACCCTGAAGGGGGGGTCGGCCGGCGTGGGCAGCCCCTGACGTTCCTGGCCCCTGGTGGCGCGCAGGCTGGCGACCACCGAGACGGCGAGGACTGCCGTGATGACCGCGAGGGAGATGGCGGTGGGGATGTAGAACACGTCGATCTTGAGCATCATCTTGATGCCCACCCAGATCAGGATCAGCGCCAGCCCGATCTTGAGGTAGACGAAGCGGTGGATGAGGTCGGCCAGCAGGAAGTACATCGCTCGCAGGCCCAGGATGGCAAAGGCGTTGGCGGTGAAGACCAGGAACACCTCGTCGGTGACGGCGAAGATGGCGGGGATGGAGTCGACGGCAAAGACGATGTCGGTGGTCTCGATGAGCACCAACACGGCCAGCAGGGGAGTGGCCATGATCAGCCCACCCTTGCGCACGAGCAGACGCTGGCCGTGGAAGGTGTCGGTCATGGGCACGAACCGGCGGAAAGCCCGGAGCACCTTCGACTGGTCGGGATTGAGGTGCTCGTCGCGCTGGCGGATCATCCGGAAACCCGTGTACAGCAGGAACGCCGCGAAGATGTAGAGCACCCACGAGAAGTTGGCGATCAGCACGGCGCCACCGGCGATGAAGATCCCGCGGAAAATCAGAGCGCCCAGCACCCCGAGGAACAGCACGCGGTGCTGGAACTGGGCCGGGACGGCGAAGTGGGCAAAGATGATTGCCCACACGAAGACGTTGTCCACCGCGAGGGACTTCTCGATGAGGTAGCCGGCGAAGTACTGCTGGCCGAACTCGGCGCCCCAGACGGCCCAGATGATCGCGCCGAAGCCCACACCGAGCGTGACCCAGACGGCCGACCAGGTGGCGGCTTCTCGGACGCCGATGACGTGAGCCTTGCGGTGGGCGACGAGGTCGATCGCCAGCATCACGATGATGAACGCCAGGACGGCAAGCCAGAGCCAGAGGGGGGTGTGCATAGTCAGGGACCTTTCGATCAGTAGGTGATCGAAGGTCTCTCCCGGCCCTGTCGGGCCCGCTCCGCCGGGTCCGAGGACCGTAGTGACGACGAAACGCGTGAGGGATACTCCCCTTCTGGTGCAGTTCAGTTAATCACAGGCGGGCGAGGTGTCGCCGGGTCAGTCGCTGGTGGGGGAGGCGTGGTCGGGTCCGCCTTCCCGCGGGGTGGGTGCGCCGGGTGGTTGCCGAGACGGTCATGCGCAATACTTGGCGTCGACGAGTTCGTCTATCTCAGACTTGGAGCGAGTGAAATCCCCTGATGGGTACCCCCTGCGAGAGGCCCGGGTCGGCTGACGACCCGGGTCCGAGTTGTCTCTGGCCAGTTTCACCGCGAAACCCGTGGTCGCTGAACCGTGAACCGCGATCACGTGAGCGAGCGTTCTGATGGGCGTGACGCTCCTGATGCTGCTGCTGGGGATCCTCGCGATCCTCGCGATCATCGCGGCGAACGGCTACTTCGTGGCCCAAGAGTTCGCATACATGTCGGTGGACAGGAACAGGCTCAAGGCGCGGGCGGATGCGGGGGACGTCTCGGCAGCGCGTGCGCTGAAGGTCACCCAACGGACCTCGTTCATGCTCTCGGGCGCCCAGTTGGGGATCACGGTCACCGGACTGCTGGTGGGGTTCGTGGCCGAACCGCTGGTCGGCCAATCGCTCGGGACCCTGTTGGGTGGGGTCGGCGTCCCCGCGGCTGTCGGTGTGACGGTGGGTACCGTGCTGGCGTTGATCGCCGCGACGGTGGTGCAGATGATCTTCGGCGAGTTGTATCCCAAGAACCTTGCGCTGGCCAGCCCGGAGCCCCTGGCGCGTGGCCTGGCCCGTTCGACCACTGTGTACCTCACGGTGTTCGGCTGGCTCATCGTGGTCTTCGACAAGTCTGCCAACTTGTTGCTCCGGGCAGTCGGGGTCAATCCTGTTCACGATCTGGACACCACCGCCACGGCGGAGGATCTCGAGCGCATCGTCGCCGATGCCAGGGGAAGTGGGGATCTGCCCGAGAATCTCTCTGTTCTCATCGACAGAATTCTGGACTTTCCGGACCGGACGGTCGAGCATGCGATGGTTCCGAGGTCTCACACCAGTGTCGTCTCACCCGATGCGACGGTCGGGGAGGTGAGGGTTCTGATGGCCACCGGACACACCCGCTATCCGGTCGTCACCGTTGAGCAGGAGCCGGTCGGGGTGGTGCAGTTGGTGGACGTGCTCGCGTGGTCGTTGGAGCCCGACGCGCCGGTCACCGAGCTCATGCGCCCGGCGGTGGTGGTCCCCTCGTTGATGTCCCTACCGGATGCGCTGTTCAGCCTGACGGACTCCGAGGCCCAGCTCGCTGCGGTGGTGGATGAGTACGGGGGTTTCGCCGGCGTGATCACCATCGAGGACCTCGCCGAGGAGCTGATCGGCGAACTGACCGACGAGCACGACGTCGAGGCGGATTCGGTGATCTCCCTTGAGGGTGAGGAGTGCTGGCGGATGGATGGCGACGTCCACATCGACGAGGCCGAGCGGGCACTCGGCCACACACTGTCCGAGGGTGACTACGAGACCGTGGCAGGTCTGGTGATCGCCGCTCACGGGCGACTACCCGAGGTGGGGCAGACGGTGCGTGTCGATCTGCCAATCGATCCCCGCGAGCTGATCGCCGACCATCCACGAGAAGTGGCGCTGGACATCGAGGTTCTCGAGGTGGCGCGGTTGGTGCCCAGTGAGCTGAGGATTCGTCTCGTGGAGCGTGGTGGCACCGTTCCCCTCGACGCCGGCGATGACGATGCGTCTGGAAAGAGCGAGGTTCGGTGATGGGAAACCCGATGGTTGTCACGGCCATTACTGCGGGGCTCATTGTGTTGAGTGCGTTCTTCGTCGTGATCGAGTTCGCACTCCTCGGCGCGCGACAGCACCGGCTCGAGAAGGAAGCGGCAACCAGTGCCTCGGCCCGCGCGGCGCTTCGCGGGATGAACGAGCTGACCCTCATGCTCGCCGGTGCCCAGCTGGGCATCACGGTCTGCACGTTCGCACTCGGTGCGGTCACCAAGCCCGCCGTGGACTCGTGGCTCGGCCCGGTCTTCACTTCGTGGGGCGCACCGGCCCAGCTCGCTGGTGGCGTGGCGTTCGGGCTGTCGTTGCTCCTGGTGACCTTCCTGCATCTGGTGGTGGGGGAGATGGCGCCCAAGTCGTGGGCGATTGCGCACCCGGAATTCGCCGCCAAGTTCGTGGGCCTGCCCTCGAGGGGGTTCATCTGGGTGTTCCGTCCGCTGCTGCGGTGGGTTAACGCAGTGGCCAACCGTCTTGTCTCCGCCAGTGGCGTCACGCCGGTTGAGCGTGCCGCCGTGGGTGGACAGGACGCGGCTACGATCCGCCAGCTCGTCGAACACTCGGCGACGGCGGGTTCCCTCGACAACTCGTTCCGATCCCCGTTGTCGGGTGCGCTCGGCTTGGACCAGTTGCATATCGGAGCGCTCGTCGACACCTCGACGGCACCCACCGCGGTCCCGGCCGGAGCCACGGTGGCCCAGGTCCAACAGGCCGCGACGCGCACCGGCTATACGCGGGTGCTCCTCCAGGACGGCAATTCGCCCACTCCGGAGGTGGTCCATGTGCGTGACACGTTGATGGAGCCCGCGGATGCGCACGCACGTGCCTTTGCGCGCCCGGTGATGGTGTTCGACTCTCGCACTCCGGTGTACGAGGCGCTCGCAGAGGCGCGCGAGCGCAGCGAACAGCTGGCCGCAGTGACGGACCAGGGCCAGTTCATCGGGGTGATCACCATCTCCGACATCCTCAAGCATCTCCTTCCCCAGGAGTCCGGACGAACCGGGGCGTAGAGGCCTGCCCCGTCGTCAGAATGACCATCAGCGTGTGAGCCGAAGAAGGCCCACGCGATCTAGGGAGGACATCGAGAGGCTGATAGCGCCGCGACTACGAATCCGGCCGAGGGGTGTAGCGGGTCCATCGGGTGGGTCCTGAATCTCGAGGAGAACCTGGGTGAGAACGGGGTCGGAGTCGTGATCCTGCGGGGTCGCATGGGCGTATGGATCGCCTAGGCGGGCGCAGCTGTGTGCACGGGGCTATTCAAGCCGCAGAACGTCAGTCCGTGCGATCGAGTCCGCACGTTCATTCTCGAGCCGGACACGGCGAGGGTCCGTCATGAACGCGTCGAGAGCTTGGGCGTCCGGGAAATTGATGCGCTGGACTTCAAGCGGATCGGTGTCTGACTCACGTAGGACCTGATCGCGCGAACAGACGGTTCCGCCGTGCTCGGCTACCAGTGAGAGGACCTGGTCCTCGTATCGGATCAGGGAGCCCTCCTTGCCGGGGTACGGCCACAGGAGAACGCAGAGTCGCATGGTCACGTGCCAACCATATTCGTGTGCGGGGGCTCTCGCTCGCAGCATCTGGATCGACACATGGGGTGGCGACTATTGACCGACTCTTCAGTCAAATCTATGCTGACTGAACAGTCAGTCAGCCACGAGAGGCGGCCCTAATGCCCCACGACGACCCGGCCGGAAGCAGGGGCGATCGAAGCGGAGTCGACCGCAGCGGGGCCGACCGCATCCTGGACGCCGCGATCTCCAGGTTCGGCGCGGACGGAGTCACGGGAACGAGCCTCAAGGCCATCGCCGCCGAGGCGGGGGTGTCGCAGGCGCTGATCCTCCACCATTTCGGGAGCAAGGACCGACTGCACCAGGCCTGCGACGAGCACGTGGTGCGGCTGGTGCGGCAGGGCAAGGAGTCCTCGATGGGCCAGGGCGCACAGTTGGACCCGCTCCAGTCGCTGCGGCAGATCGAGGACAGTCGCCCGCTGCTGCGCTACCTGGCCCGCACCCTCTCTGAGGGAGGCGATCACATCGCGCATCTCATCGACGAGATGGTCGCCGACGCCGAGGCCTACACCGGGGCCGCCGTCGAGGCCGGTCTCATCAAGCCCAGCGCCCATTCGCGCGAACGAGTCATCGTACTGACGCTCTGGTCGCTGGGATCGCTGGTGCTCCACGAACACATGAACCGACTGCTCGGCGTGGACTTCCTCGACACCGATGCCCCGCCGGAGAACCTCGCTCCGTACATGCTCCCGATCGTGGAGCTGTTCGCCCAGGGGCTGTTCGAGCCCGGCACACTCGACCGGTTCGCGGACGCCTTCGACACCCCTGACGGCCCCCGGAAGGAGCAGTGACCACCATGGACGACCTCGTGATCTCGGCGAGAGGACTGGTCAAGACCTTCGGCACCACGCGCGCCCTCGACGGTCTCGACCTCGAGGTGGCCCGGGGGGAGGTGCATGGCTTCCTCGGCCCCAACGGCGCCGGCAAGTCCACCACCATGCGCGTCCTGCTGGGCCTGCTCCGGGCCGACGCCGGCACCGTCCGACTGCTCGGCGGCGACCCCTGGACCGACGTGTTTGGGACGCCTTTCGGAAAGCGCGGATCTG
>NZ_JAALEA010000416.1 GCF_014145145.1 Dietzia cercidiphylli | reverse complement strand
CTCTTGGCGTGGTGGAGATCGAGGATCCGGGTGAGATCGGTCCCGCCCAGCACGTCGCCGTTGAACACCATGATCGTCGAGGCGGTGAGCTCGTCCAGGACGTTGCGGATGCCGCCGCCCGTGCCCAGTGGCTCGGTCTCCACCACGTACGTCAGCTCCAGATCGAGGTCGGACCCGTCCCCGAAATGCTCCTCGAACACCTCCGCCTTGAACGACGTGCCCAGCACCACGCGCCGGATGCCCGCCGCCCGGATCCGCGAGAGCAGATGGGTGAGGAAGGGCAGACCGGCCGTGGGCAACATGGGCTTGGGCGCCGAGATGGTCAGCGGCCGCAGGCGGGTCCCCTTGCCGCCCACCAGGACCACCGCCTCGGTGTCGGCGATCAGATCGCGCGGCTCGGCGCTGGAGGGGGTCGTCGAGGTCACAGTCCTACTCCCGATGTCGTGGGGCCCCGGCCGCGCGCTCGCGCGGCCCACACGGGCCGGTGGATGGTCTCGTCCGGCGCGTCAGCGAAGATCGCGCCGGGCGGACCGGATCGCGAGGCGGCACCGTAGTTCCAGACCCGCCTTGAGCGCCCAGCGTATCGGTGCCTGCCACGCGGCCGGATGCCTGTCCGCCTGGAACAGGTACGCGCTGTCGTGGTGTGCCCGGAGCGTGAACTCCGGCACGGTCCTGGCCGCGTGCCCCTGGTCGTGGTGGATCACCGACGACGGCACGTAGACGCTCTGCCACCCTGCTCGGCCGAGCCGGTCCCCCAGGTCCACGTCCTCCAGGTACATGAAGTACCGCTCGTCGAACCCGCCGAGCGCGTCGAACGCCTCGCGCCGCAGCAGCAGACACGACCCGGACAACCACCCCGCGGTCCGCTCGGAATCCATGTCGGAGTCGTCGAGGTACCGGGCGGTCCACGGGTTACCCGGCCACATCGGACCCAGCAGGGCGTGACCGATACCAGCGCCGAGCCGCGGTACGGCGCGGGCCGAGGGGTACACCGAACCGTCGGTCTCCGCGATCCTCGGGCCGAACGCCGCCGCCCGGGGCCACCGGTGGGCGGCGGCGAGCAGCGCGTCCACGGAACCCGGCTCGAACCACACGTCCGGGTTGACGACCAGCACGAACTCCTGGTCGAACTCCCCTAGGCGCCGGGCGATCTCGGTGACGGCACGGTTGATGGCGGTCCCGTACCCCAGGTTCCCGCCCGTCGGGAAGAACTCGGCGAAGTCGTGCGCGGCCGCCGCCGCCTCGGGCGCGCCGTCGGTGGAGCCGTTGTCCGCCATCACCAACCCCACCGGCCGCGTCGTGGACCCGGGCAGGGTCTCGACGAAGTGGCGGAGGTGGTCGCCGGGAGAATAGGTCACCGTCACGACGGGCAGTCGGGTCGTCACGCGCAACACCCTACGACGCCGCACGCCGATTCC
>NZ_JAALEA010000415.1 GCF_014145145.1 Dietzia cercidiphylli | reverse complement strand
GGCGGCCACCTCGGCGCCCTCGCCCTCGTCGATCACCGGGTTGTCCGGTGTTCCGGCGGGTTCGGCGACCGCGGTCCTGGCCTCGGCAGGCGTCGCGGCCTCGGCCTCGGCGGCCTCCTTCTCCGCGGACGTCTTCTCGCGCTTCGGCTGCTCCAGCCATGCGGCCTCGCGGGGCCCCGGCAGACCGCCGTCGCGGGTGACGGACTCCAGCAGGAGCTGGGCCACGTCCACGACCTCGACCTGACCCTCCAGTTCGGTGCCGTCGGTCTGCGCGGTGGCGCCGTCGGAGAGCATCACCCGACAGAACGGGCAGCCGGTGGCGATCTTGGTCGCCTTGGTCGACAGTGCCTCGTCGACGCGGTCGATGTTGATTCGCTTGCCGACCGTCTCCTCCATCCACATGCGCGCGCCGCCGGCGCCACAGCACATGGAGCGCTGGCCGTGGCGGGGCATCTCCGTGAGGGTCACTCCGGAACCGTCCATGAGCTCACGCGGGGCCTCGTAGACCTTGTTGTGCCGGCCGAGGTAGCACGGGTCGTGATAGGTCACGCCGCCGTCGATCGGGGCGACCGGCACGAGTCGCTTCTCCCGCACGAGACGGTTGAGCAGCTGCGTGTGGTGGACCACCTGGTAGTCGCCGCCGAAGTCGCCGTACTCGTTCTTCAGCGCGTTGAGGCAGTGGGCACAGGTCACGACGACCTTGCGCTGGCCGGTGGGCACGCCGTCGAAGGCGTTGTTCATGGTCTCGATGTTCTGCTCGGCGAGCATCTGGAACAGGAACTCGTTGCCCGCGCGGCGGGCGGAGTCACCGGTACAGGTCTCACCCTGGCCCAGGACGGCGAACTTCACGCCGGCCGTGTGAAGCAGCGTGGCGACGGCCTGGGTGGTCTTCTTGGCGCGGTCCTCGAAGGCACCGGCACAGCCGACCCAGAAGAGGTACTCGGTGTTCGAGAAGTCCTCGATGTCCGAGCCGATGACCGGGATGTCGAAGTCGAGGGTCTTCATCCAGTCATCGCGGCCCGAGTTGTTTTGGCCCCAGGGGTTGCCCTTGTTCTCGAGGTTCTTGAACAGGCCGGCGAGCTCGGTGGGGAACTCCGACTCGATGAGCACCTGGTAGCGACGCATGTCGATGAAGTGATCGACGTGCTCGATGTCCACCGGGCACTGCTCGACGCAGGCGCCACAGGTGGTGCAGGACCACAGGGCCTCCGGGTCGATGATGCCGGCGGCCATCGGGTCGTCGGACACGTCGGCGGTGGTGTGGCCGACCAGCGGGCGCTGGGCCTCGAGGCGGGCGGCCTCGGGGATCCTGGCCAGCTTCTTCTCGTCCGGGTTGCCCTCGGCGTCGACGAGTCCCGTCTCCTCGCCCATCGTGGTCTTACCGCCGGCGAGCAGGTACGGAGCCTTGGCGTGGGCGTGGTCACGCAGGGCCATGATCATGAGCTTGGGGCTCAGCGGCTTGCCGGTGTTCCAGGCGGGGCACTGCTCCTGGCAACGGCCACACTCGGTACAGGTGGAGAAGTCCAGCCAGCCCTTCCACGAGAAGTCCTCGATCGCGCCCGCACCCAGGACGGGCTCGAAGTCCTCGTCCGCCTCGGTGCGCTCCTCGATCTTCTCCATGGTCAGCGCCTCGCCGTCCATGGTCATCGGCTTGAGGGCGCCCAGCGCGGTGCGGCCGTCGGCCTCGCGCTTGAAGTAGATGTTGAAGAACGCGGAGAAGCGGTGCCAGGCGACGCCCCAGGTGATGTTGCGGCCGACGACGTACAGCCAGATCATGCCGGTGAGCAGCTTGATCAGCGCGAAGATGGAGACCATGAGCTCGTTGGCCGGCAGGACCGTGGAGATGGGGCCGGAGACCCAGTCGGTCGACCAGTGGAAGTCCTGGCCTTCGGCGCGGTACAGCGAGAGCTTGCCGGCCTTGACGAAGATCATGCCCAGGCCCTCGAGGAGGACGACGGTCTCCACGAAGTACGCGGCCCTGCGGTCGGAACCGTTGAAGCGGTTGAGGCCCCGACGCTGGTTGACCTGGCGGATGATGATGAGCACGGTGATGCCGATGACGGTGCCCAGGCCGAGGAATTCGTCGAGCCCGTGGTACCACGTCTGATCCGACAGCCACGGCCAGCCGCCGCGCGGGTTGAACGTCTGGATGTAGGCCTCGAACCAGACGATCGAGCCGAGCATGAAGCCGATCATGACGAACCAGTGGAAGAAGCCGACCGACCGCTTCCTGGCCATCCGGGTGTGGGCGGCCACCTCGACGAACGTGTTCTTCATCCGTAAGAACGGGGAGCCGAACCGGTTGAAGCCGTCCTTCTGGCCCAGCAGGATGCTCCGGACCATCCGCGATACGCCGCCGATGAATGAGGCCCAAGCAAATAAACTGAGCAGGACACCGATCGTCCCGAGAGTGATGGTCACGCCTGACATGGTTCGCGGCCTTTCGTCGCACTTCTCGACGCACGAGCACCTGACGACCCCAGGGGTGCCCGTCGACGGTCTTGTCGTTAAAGGTAAGCCACGCGGGCCCCGTCCCACGAGTTGAGGTTCCCCTTAGCGGAGTGCACTCGATTCGTGGGACGGGGCCCGCGGGTCGTTCTGGATCAGTTGGTGCGCAGCGTCAGACCGGGATGCGCGGCCAGGACGTCGGAGATCGGGACCGCCGACAGGCGCGGGACGTACCCGTTCTCCCTGGCCACGGCGTCGGCGTTGGCGCAGGTCCCGGTCTCGGCGACGTTGGAGGCGCTGGAGATCCCCAGGGCCTTGTCGCCCGAGAACACGACGCCGCCGCTGTCCCCGGGGAGGGCGCAGAGATCCACCGTGAACGCGTTGGCGATGGTGCGGGAGCCGGCGACGTCGATCATCGCGCCGACCTCGGAGACGGTGCCACAGGAGAAACCGGTCCGGAACCCTGTCTTGCAGGCCTTCTGTCCGACGACCGGGTCGGCTGTGCCGGTGATCGCCTGGGTGGTGTCGGGGCCGGCGCCGACCAGGTTGGTGCGGAAGCGGTCGGCGAGCTCCGGGTCGACGGCCACGAGCGCCGTGTCGATGCCGTCGCGCTGGGTCCGCGTCATGGTGCCGAACTCCTCGCCGTCGGCGAACGCGGCGCGGGTGCCGTCGGCGCCCGCACAGTGCGCGGCGGTGACGACGACGGGCGTGCCGTCGAGCTCGCCGTTGAACCCGGTGGAGCACTCGAGGATCCCGCCCGGGACCGCGACGGAGTAGGCGGTGCCCCCGGCGATGGGGCCGGTCGGCGCGGGGCCGTCGGCGCGTGTCTGGTTCTCGGGGACCGGGGTGACGGGGTCCGCCATCGTCTGGCTCATCCCGTCGATGATCGAGCCGGTGCCGGGAGTGAGACCGGACAGGAGCTCGACGATCGTCCGCATCGGGCCCTCGGGGATGACGCCGGTCTGGTTGAGCAGGGCCAGGCTGCCGAGCGATCCGGAGTTGCCACCGGTGGCGGTCGGGCCCGGTGCGCCGGCGCGGGTCGTGGCGGGTTCGAGCCCCTGGGTGGTCGGTTCGCCGTCGGACTGGGTCCCGCCCGCCTCACTGCCGAACGGTGCGGTGTCCCACGCGGGGTCGGGGGCCTCGGTCATGTCGATCTCGGCGAGGTCCTTCAGCCGGGCGGTGAGGTTGCCCAGCTGGGCGGCCTCCCCGCCGCGGGTGGCCACGACCACGGTGTTGCGGGTGGGGTCGACCCGCACCCCGGTGACGAGCGATCGAAGGTCCTCCGGGAGGTCGTCGACGATCTTGCCCACCTGTCGCTCGCGAGCGGTGAGCTCCTCGGTGGTCAGGGCCACGTCCTGCACGGTGAACCCGGCGTCGGTGGCCTCGGCACGCAGCAGGTCGCCGGCCTCCCCGGCGACCACGCCCACCAGGCCCGTGCCCTCCTCGTCCAGCCACACGCCGCCGAAGGAGTCGCGGAACGCCTTCTCCCACCGTGGGCGGGACTCGGCCAGTCGCTCACCGATCCCGGCCTGGTCCAGGAACTGCTCGGGGGTCAGTCCGAGATCCCGGCGCAGGGCCTCGACCAGCGAGGTCAACTGCGATCCGAGGGCCGCGTCGAGGGCGGGGAGCGCCTGCGTCGTCGAGGGCGCCGTGGGGGCGGGAGCAGGGGCGGGGGCCGCGCCGGCGGGAGTCGCGGTGACGACCAGGGCCGCGGCGGCGGTGAGGACGGCGAACTTCGAGGTGGTGCGCATGGTGGCCTTCCGTGATGCACGGTGGACGACTTCAGGTCGACCAGTTGCGGCCAAGATTACGGAGATGTGATTACTGAGTCCAGTGTGACACGTGTGATTAGTGGGATTGATGTGTCATGACGCGCCGACCTGGAGTCCCGGGAAGCGGGCCGAGATCGCACCGACGGTCACCCCGACCATCAGGGGGACCGCCCCGCGCGCGGCGAGATCGGTCCGGGCCACCCCGCAGCTCGGGTAGGGCTGGTCATAACGGTCGAAGGCGTTGGAGAGGCTCGTCACGGCCACCGCGCGGGTCTCGGAGAACACCACACCGCCACTGTCGCCGGCGATCGCGCACAGCTCGATCGTGACGTTCCTGACCCCACCCGGGGTCGCCGAGTCGATCCCGGACACCTTCCCGCACGTGTAACCGGTCTTCTGACCAAACTTGCAGAGGGTCTGCCCCCTGACCGGGGACTGCGTGCCCGACAGGGGGAGGGGTTGCGGACCGTCGGCCAGGACGTGGGAGTTCCGGAAACGTGGATCGTCCTCGGGGTCGACGGTGATCAGGGCCGCGTCGAGGGCCTCGTCGGCCTCTGCGGACGTGAACGTCCCGAGCCTCGGCGAGGTGCTGTCCTCCGACATCGTGCCGGGCCGGAACACGGGTCGTCCCGTCGCGGGGTCCGTGAAGGAGCTGCAGTGGGCTGCGGTGATGTTGACGACCCGTCCGTCGCGGATTCCGTTGAACCCGAGGGAGCACCAGTTGGCGACGGTGCGGGAGGGGGACAGGACGTACATGCGGGTTCCGCCCACCATGGAGTTCGGCAGCAGGGTGCCGGGGTCCGGGATCGTGGGGCTCTGGGTGTCGGGCAACGTCGCCGTCCCCGACCCGAGCGAACCCTGGGCGGGGCGGAAGCCTGCGAGGCGCACGCCCGCCCCGAGGTCGGCGGGGGGAGTCGGCGCGGCCCCCGAGTCCTCCACCACCACGGTGACGTCGCCGGTGGAGGGGTCCACGTCGATCGCGGTGACCCCGTCCCGCTCGGCCGGGGGCAGGGAATCCGCCCAGGCCTGTGCCCGCTCAGCCGTCTGGTCGAGTTGCCGGGCCGGCGTGGGTGCGGAGTACACCGTGAACCCGCGGGACCGGGCGTCGGCGATCAACGGCTCCGCCTGGTCGGCGCCCCGGACCACCGCGACCTGGCCGGCGGCTCCGACGATCCTGACGCCGGCGAAGGCCTCGGGGAACCGGACGGTGTAGTCGTCCGAGGCATCGGCCAGGCGGTCGGCCAGGACGGACTGGGTCCGGAAGCCGGCCGGGGTGGTGCCGACCTCCGCGAGCGCGTCCTCGAGGGACTCGTGCACGATCGCGGGTGTCGCGCGGGAGTCGTCCACCGCCGGGGCGCCGTCGCGTGGCTGGGCCTGGGCGGCGATCGGAGCCGCGACCACGACCACGGCGACGAGGGCGCCGATACTCCAGGTGCGGCGGCGGGGGAGGTGGCGCATGGGGGTCACTGTTCCTATCGGGACGGGAAGGGAACCGGCCGGGTCCGTGACCGTAGATCGTATGGCCGGATCCACGTCCGCGGGGAATTTCGCCCGGGGTGGTCCGCCGCGGGTCCGGGCGCGGCCTGGATCGGTGGTGGAAGCGGACAGACGCTAGGCTGCGGCACGGCGGCGACGCGGTTCCGGCCGTGACACCGGCCTGCGGAACCTCGGTCCGAGGTGTCGCCCGAGGCGGGTGGTCCGCGTACACGTAGTCCCCAGCCCTCACGCCGCAGCCCTCAGATCGCCCCCAAGACCGCAGCCCCTGACCGGAGGTCCCATGTCCGACGCCGACGCCGCACTGCACGATGCGCTCGAGTCCGTGGTGGCCCGCAACCCCGGGCAGAAGC
The DNA here is from genome assembly GCF_014145145.1 of Dietzia cercidiphylli. GTDB lineage: Bacteria > Actinomycetota > Actinomycetes > Mycobacteriales > Mycobacteriaceae > Dietzia > Dietzia natronolimnaea. The sequence goes on along the minus strand of NZ_JAALEA010000415.1, from coordinate 4,868 downwards.
TATTCCGACAGGCCGTGCACGAGGTGCTCGAGTCGCTCGCCCCCGTGGTCGCGCAGCATCCCGAGTACGTCGAGGGCGGGATCCTCAAACGGATCGTCGAACCCGAACGAGTGGTGTCCTTCCGCGTGCCGTGGGTCGACGACTCGGGAGTGATCCAGGTCCAGCGCGGCTTCCGGGTCCAGTTCAGCTCCGACCTGGGTCCGTACAAGGGTGGTCTGCGGTTCCACCGGTCCGTCGACGAGGACACCCTCAAGTTCCTCGGCTTCGAGCAGGTCTTCAAGAACGCGCTCACGGGCCTGGGGCTGGGAGGTGGCAAGGGCGGCTCCGACTTCGACCCCCACGGTAGGACCGACGGCGAGGTGATGCGCTTCTGCCAGTCGTTCATGGCCGAACTCGCCCATCACATCGGGGCGGACCTGGACGTGCCCGCCGGGGACATCGGCGTGGGCGGCCGCGAGATCGGCTACCTGTACGGCCAGTATCGGAAGATCACGGGCCGGAACGAGGCGGGGGTGATCACCGGCAAGGGGATCGGCTACGGCGGGTCCTGGGCGAGGACCGAGGCCACGGGCTACGGGCTCGTCTACTACGTCCGCGAGATGCTCCGCGAGACCGACTTCAGCCTCGACGGCTCCCGCGTTGTCGTCTCCGGGTCCGGGAACGTGGCCCTCTACGCGGCCAGGAAGGCCACGCAACTCGGAGCCACCGTCGTGGCCTGCTCCGACAGCTCCGGATACGTGGTCGACGAGAGGGGCCTCGACCTGGACCTTCTCGCCGACGTCAAGGACGTCCGACGCGAGCGGCTCTCGGTCTACGCCGAGGAGCGGGGTGACTGCGAGTTCGTCGAGGGGCGTTCGGTGTGGGAGGTGAAGTGCGACATCGCACTGCCCTGCGCGACGCAGAACGAGCTCGACGGCGACGCCGCGCGGACCCTGGCGGGCAACGGGTGCCGCCTGGTGGCCGAGGGGGCCAACATGCCGTGCACCGAGGAGGCCGTCGAGGTGATCCGCGAGAAGGGCATCCTGTTCGGGCCCGCCAAGGCCGCGAACGCGGGCGGTGTGGCCACCAGCGGGTTGGAGATGCGCCAGAACGCCGGTCGGCTGCAGTGGGACTTCGAGCGCGTCGACTCCGAGCTCGACCGCATCATGACCAACATCTATGCCACCACGGCCGCGACCGCCGAGGAGTACGGGATGCCCGGCGACCTGGCGGCCGGGGCCAACATCGCCGGCTTCCGCCGCGTCGCGGACGCGATGCTCGCGCAGGGCGTCATCTAGCTCAGGTCGTCCGTTCCCCAGTCGGGAAGAGCGTTCCGCACGCATCGCCCGGGAGGCGGGTGTGCGGAACGGTCTTGTCGTTGAGGATGCGTGCGGGCGTGCGGGCGTGCGGGCGCGTGGATGGGCGCCACGTCGGATTGAGTCGGGTGGGCGCAGGTTTCCGCGTGATCTGGATCACCCCGGGAATGGATCGGGCCGGTCCCCAGTTGTACAGGGCGTCAAACCTCAGCGATCCGGACTCAACTTGGGTTGACGGCGCCACCGCCGAGAGGCAGGGTGGAGTCACTGATCCGAGCCTTGAGCCGGGTCTGCTGAACAACAGAGTTTCGGACCACCCCCCGTCCGCGCGGTAACGGCGCGGAGAGAAGGAGAACATCATGGGACGTGCAGTCGGTATCGACCTCGGCACCACCAATTCCTGCGTCGCCGTCCTCGAGGGCGGCGAGGCCAACGTGATCGCCAACGCCGAGGGGTCGCGCACGACCCCGTCGGTGGTCGCGTTCGCCAAGAACGGCGAGGTCCTCGTGGGCCAGCCGGCCAAGAACCAGGCGGTCACCAACGTCGACCGCACCATCCGCTCGGTCAAGCGCCACATCGGCACGGACTGGAAGTCGGACTCGATCGACGGCAAGAACTACACCCCGCAGGAGATCAGCGCGCGCACGCTCCAGAAGCTCAAGCGCGACGCCGAGTCCTACCTCGGTGAGGAGGTGACGGACGCCGTCATCACCGTCCCCGCCTACTTCAACGACGCCCAGCGTCAGGCCACCAAGGACGCCGGCCAGATCGCCGGCATGAACGTCCTGCGCATCGTCAACGAGCCCACCGCGGCCGCACTGGCGTACGGGCTGGACAAGGGCGACAAGGAGCAGACCATCCTGGTCTTCGACCTCGGTGGCGGTACCTTCGACGTCTCCCTGCTCGACATCGGCGACGGCGTCGTCGAGGTCCGGGCGACCTCCGGTGACAACCACCTCGGTGGTGACGACTGGGACCAGCGGATCGTCGACTGGCTCGTGGACAAGTTCAAGGCGCAGAACGGCATCGACCTCACCAAGGACAAGATGGCGCTCCAGCGTCTGCGTGAGGCCGCCGAGAAGGCGAAGATCGAGCTGTCGAGCGGTCAGTCCACCTCGATCAACCTGCCGTACATCACGGTCGACGCGGACAAGAACCCGCTCTTCCTCGACGAGACGCTGTCGCGCTCGGAGTTCCAGAAGATCACGCAGGACCTGCTCGACCGGTGCCGCAAGCCGTTCCAGGCCGTCATCAAGGACGCCGGGATCGCCGTGTCCACCATCGACCACGTGGTGCTCGTCGGTGGCTCGACCCGCATGCCGGCCGTGTCCGACCTGGTCAAGGAGCTGACCGGCGGCAAGGAGCCCAACAAGGGCGTCAACCCGGACGAGGTCGTCGCCGTGGGCGCCGCGCTGCAGGCCGGCGTGCTCCGCGGCGAGGTCAAGGACGTGCTCCTGCTCGACGTGACCCCGCTGTCGCTGGGCATCGAGACCAAGGGTGGCGTGATGACCAAGCTCATCGAGCGCAACACGACCATCCCCACCAAGCGGTCCGAGACCTTCACCACGGCCGACGACAACCAGCCGTCGGTGCAGATCCAGGTGTTCCAGGGTGAGCGCGAGATGGCGGCGCAGAACAAGCTGCTGGGCTCGTTCGAGCTCGCCGGAATCGCCCCCGCGCCGCGCGGCGTGCCGCAGATCGAGGTCACCTTCGACATCGACGCCAACGGCATCGTCCACGTGACGGCCAAGGACAAGGGCACCGGCAAGGAGAACACGATCATCATCCAGGACGGCTCGGGCCTGTCCAAGGAGGAGATCGACCAGATGATCAAGGACGCCGAGGCCCACGCGGAGGAGGACCACAAGCGCCGCGAGGAGGCCGACGCCCGCAACCAGGCCGAGTCCACGATCTACCAGACGGAGAAGTTCGTCTCGGAGAACGAGGACAAGGTCCCCGCGGACAAGAAGGAGTCCCTCCAGGCCGCGATCGCCGAGGCCAAGACCGCACTCGAGGGCTCGGACGTCGACGCGATCAAGGCCGCCGTGGAGAAGGTCAACACCGAGGCCCAGGCCGTCGGCCAGGCCATTTACGAGGCCGCCGCGGCAGAGGGTGCCGAGGCCGGCGACCCCACCTCCGAGGGTTCCGCTGACGACGACGTCGTCGACGCCGAGGTCGTGGACGAGGACGAGCCCAAGGGGGACGACAAGTGACCGACGCGACCGGAATCCCCGATCCCGGCGACCCGGAGGCCACCGACGAGGAGGCCGTGGACGAGAAGTTTGTCCAGGACGCCCCCGTCGCCCCCGAGGCCGAGATCGTGGCCGAAGGTGCGGCCGGCGTCGAGCCCGACGAGGTCGAGGCGGCCGCAGAGGACGACGAGACAGCCAGGGGTGAGTTCCAGTGACCACACCACACGCTGACGGTCCGGAGACGGACAAGGCCGCCTGGGCGGGCGGTGACGCGCAGGACGTGGCCGCCGCGCAGGCGGTGGACGACAAGACCGGCGCCGCTCCGTCGGAGGCGGTGGAGGGCGAGATCGTCGAGGACGACCCCGCCCCCACCACCGACGGCGCCGCCGGCGACCGGTCGTCCGACGACGACGCCACGTCGGCGCTGCAGGCGCAGCTCGACGAGCGGACGGCGGACCTGCAGCGCGTGTCGGCGGAGTTCGCCAACTACCGCCGCCGCGTCGAGCGGGACCGACAGGCCATCATCGACACCGCCAAGGGCTCGGTCCTCACCGAGCTCCTGACGATCGTCGACGACCTGGAGCGGGCACGGGCGCACGGGGACCTGGAGGAGGGGCCGCTCAAGGCCTTCGCCGACCGGGTCCACGCGGTCCTGGCCTCCCAGGGGGTCGAGTCCTTCGGCGAGGAGGGCGACGCGTTCGACCCGTCCGTCCACGAGGCCGTGCAGGACGAGTCGGAGGGCTCCGAGCCCGTGCTGGGCACGATCCTGCGCAAGGGCTATCGCCACGGCGAGCGGACCCTGCGGTCGGCGATGGTCACCGTCCGCTGATCCGCTCGTCCTCCACCGCCGCCGGTGTGCGGTCACCCGCACACCGGCGGTCGAGGTGGAAAAGTGAGATTTCGGGTAAGTAGGAACTGATCAGGAACCGATAGGGAAAGGAGGCGTCTGGTGAGTCAGCGCGAATGGGTCGAGAAGGACTACTACGCCGAACTGGGCGTCTCCAAGTCCGCCACGGCGGACGAGATCCGCAAGGCGTACCGCAAGCTCGCGAGCGACAACCACCCGGACAAGAACCCGGGGAACAAAGCCGCCGAGGAGAAGTTCAAGCGGGTCGGCGAGGCCAACAGCGTCATCGGCGACCCCGCCAAGCGCAAGGAGTACGACGAGTTCCGGGCGCAGGTGTCCTCCGGCGGGTTCGGCGGATTCGCGCCTCCCGGTGGGGGCCGATACACCACCACCGGCGGTGACTTCGACATCGGCGACCTCTTCGGAGGGGCCGCGGGTGCGGGCGGAGCCGGTGGGGCCGGGGGCTTCTCCGATCTCTTCGGCGGCCTGTTCAACCAGGGCGGCGGCCGCGGCGGCGGGGCCGGCGCGGGCCGC
>NZ_JAALEA010000414.1 GCF_014145145.1 Dietzia cercidiphylli | reverse complement strand
CCCGGACCAGCCCGGCCGAGCTGCGCGCCCAGCTGGACGCGGACGCCGCCGGGTTCTTCGCGATCGTGCACCCGGCGCTGCCGCATGTGCGCGCGGTGGGCGGCACCGTCGTCGTCGTCACCACCGCCGCCACCACCCGCTACCCGGTCCGGGACGGCCTGTCCGCGGTCCCCAAGGGCGCGGTCGAGCAGCTGGTGCGGGGCCTGGCGGCGGAGGAGGGCCGGTTCGGGGTCCGTGTGAACTGCGTGGGCCCGGGGATGCTCACCGACGGGATGGCCGAGAGGCTCATCTCCTCCGGCGACCTCGACGACCGCGCCCTCGAGGTCACCCGCCGCAACATCCCGCTGCGACGGTTCGGGACCGCGGTGGACGTCGCCGAGGCCGTGGCGTTCCTCGCCTCCGACCGGGCGGGCTTCATCTCCGGCCAGAAGCTCGACGTCGATGGTGGTTACGGCGTCTGAACGGCGGAGGCCACGGCGTCTGAACGGCGGTGGTGACGGCGTCTGAATCCGATCCGGCGAGCGGGTCCGGTACAGTACCAACCAAGCACTTGCTAGGTAAGGAGATCCCCAGCTCATGACCGACGCACCCATCCCCCCGGTCCTCGGTGTCGACGACCTCGGCCCGGACACGCAGCCGGTCGCCTACGAGGTCACGGGCGGCACCGCCTACGTCACGCTCAACCGCCCCGACTTCCGCAACGCGCAGAACTCGGTCATGACGTACTCGCTGGACAACGCCTTCATCAGGGCCGTGGAGGACGACGCGGTCAAGGTGATCGTCCTGCGGGCCAACGGCAAGCACTTCTCGGCCGGCCACGACATCGGCACCACCGAGCGCGACCACCACGTGGAGTACCCCAACCGCGCCTCGATCTGGTGGGACCACACCACCCGCGGCGGCGGCGACCGGCGGCTGGCCCGCGAGACCGAGGTCTACGTCCAGATGTGTCGCCGCTGGCGCGAGATCCCCAAGCCGATGATCGCCCAGGTGCACGGCGCGTGCATCGCCGGCGGCCTGATGCTGGCGTGGATCTGCGACTTCATCGTGGCCTCCGACGACGCGTTCTTCTCCGACCCCGTGGTCAAGATGGGGATCCCCGGTGTCGAGTACTTCGCCCACGCCTTCGTCCTGGGCCCCCGCCGTGCCAAGGAGATCCTCTACACCGGTCGCAGATTCGGTGCGGCCGAGGCGCTGGACTGGGGCATGCTCAACCACGTCGTGCCGCGCGAGGAGCTGCAGGCGAAGGTCGACGAGATCGCCGGTGAGATCGCCGCGATGCCCGCCTTCGGCCTGACCCTGGCCAAGAAGGTCATCAATTCGAACGAGGACCAGATGGGCCTGCAGACCTCGCTGGACACGGCGTTCGGCTGGCACATGTTCGCCCACTCGGCCAACGCGGAGCCCGACGACACCGACTCGTTCTCCGCCTCCCTCGGCGGGATGGACGCGCGCTCGATGCGCGACAGCGCCAACACGGGCTCGACCGGCGGCCCCGCCCCGACCGGCGAGCAGAAGGGCTGACGCCGTGGATCTGGATCTGGACGCCTCGACACGGGAGTTCCGCCTCGAGGTGCGCGACTGGCTCGCCGCGAACGTGCCGTCCGAGCCGCTCCCACACATGGACACCCGCGAGGGCTTCGAGGCCCACCGCGAGTGGGAGCGAAAGATGGCCGACGCCCGCATGTCGGTCGTGTCGTGGCCCGAGGAGTTCGGCGGCCGCGACTGCGGACTGGTCAACTGGGTGGTCTTCGAGGAGGAGTACTTCCGCGCGGGCGCACCCCTGCGGGTGAGCCAGAACGGCATCTTCCTGCTCGCACCGACCCTGTTCGATCACGCGACCCCCGAGCAGTTGGCGCACATCATGCCGCGCATGGCCCGCGCCGACGACATCTGGGCGCAGGCCTGGTCCGAGCCGGAGGCGGGGTCCGACCTGGCGTCGCTGCGCTCGACGGCTACGCGTGTGGACGGCGGCTGGCTGCTCAGCGGCCAGAAGGTGTGGTCCACCCGCGCCTCGTTCGCCGACAAGGGCTTCGGGCTGTTCCGCACCGACCCGGACGAGCCCCGCCACAAGGGCCTGACCTACTTCATGTTCGACCTGCGGGCCGAGGGCGTCACCGTGCGTCCGATCGACCAGCTCGACGGCCTGCCCGGCTTCGCGGAGCTGTTCCTCGAGGACGTCTTCGTGCCCGACGACCCGGCGGATCCGGCCGAGTCCGGCGTGATCGGCGAGGTCAACCAGGGCTGGAAGGTGGCGATGTCCACCGCCAACAACGAGCGCGGGCTCTCCCTGCGCTCCCCGGGGCGGTTCCTCGCCACCACCGACCGACTGCTCGAGCTGTGGGGTTCCCGCCGGGCGGACCTGGACGAGCGCAGCCGGGGCGCCCTGGCCGACAAGGTGGTGGACGCGTGGATCGGCTCGCGCGCCTACGAGCTGAGCACCTGGAAGACGGTCACCACGCTCACCGGCGGCGCCAACCTGGGCTTCGAGTCCTCGATCAACAAGGTCTTCTGGTCGGACTGGGACATCGCCACCCACGAGACCGCCCTCGACCTGCTCGGCACGGCCGGCGAGCTCGCCGGGGAGCAGTGGATGGACGGATACCTGTTCGCCCTCGCCGGGCCGATCTACGCCGGCACCAACGAGGTACAGAAGAACATCATCGCCGAGCGCCTCCTCGGCCTTCCGCGCGGCTGACGGGACACGGAGCACCATGAGATTCGCACTCGACCCCGAGATCACCGACTTCGCGGCGAGCATCGACTCGCTGCTGACACGGTCCGACCTGCCGTCGGTCATCCGCGCCTGGAGCGCGGGCGACACCGGCCCCGGCACCACCGTGTGGGGCAGGGTCGCCGAGACCGGCGCCGCGGCCCTGCTCATCGACGAGGACGCCGGCGGGGCCGGGGCCAC
>NZ_JAALEA010000413.1 GCF_014145145.1 Dietzia cercidiphylli | reverse complement strand
GGGCCCGGTCCGAGCGACCGGAGACCCACACGAGCGCCCGGGGCCGGAACCCGGTGAGGCCGTCCAGCGCCCCCGAGTCGACGGCCGTCGCGACTGACCGGAGCTGTGCCCCGGCCATCGACGCGTGGAGCAGGGCTCCGGTGGCGTCGGAGGAGCGCAGGGCCTCGGCGTCGTCCAGGTCCACCCGGCCGGCCCCGGTGTCGCTGGTCAGGTCAGGCACGGACGATCGCGAGGACCTCGTCGACCACCGCGGCGACGTCCTCCCTGGTGGGCGCCTCCGCGTTGAGTCGCAGCAGCGGTTCGGTGTTGGAGGCCCGCAGGTTGAACCACGCGCCGTCGCCGAGGTCGACGGTCACGCCGTCGAGTCGGTCCACCGACACGGCACGGCCGGAGAAGGCGTCGATGACCTCCTCCATCCGGGCCACCTGTTCCTCCGCGGAGTCCAGCGTCGAGTTGATCTCCCCGGACGCCGCGTACCGGGTGTACTCCGCCATCACCTGTGACAGCGGGGCGTCCTGCTCCCCGAGGGCGGCGAGGGTGTGCATCGCGGCGAGCATCCCCGAGTCGGCGCCCCAGAAGTCACGGAAGTAGTAGTGCGCCGAGTGCTCGCCGCCGAAGATCGCACCGGTGTCCGCCATCTGGGCCTTGATGAAGCTGTGGCCGACGCGGGTACGGACCGCGACGCCGCCCTTCTCCTCGACCAGTTCGGGGACGGCCCGCGAGGTGATGAGGTTGTAGATGATCGAGGCGCCGGGTTCCTTGTCGAGCTCGCGCCCGGCCACCAGCGCCGTGATGGCCGACGGGGCGACGGGCTCGCCCCGCTCGTCCACCACGAAGCAGCGGTCGGCGTCGCCGTCGAAGGCGAGGCCGATGTCCGCCCCGCTCTCACGGACCAGCGCCTGGAGATCGACCAGGTTGGCCGGTTCGAGGGGGTTGGCCTCGTGATTGGGGAAGTTCCCGTCGAGCTCGAAGTACAGCGGGACGATCTCCAGCGGCAGTCCGCTGAGGACCGCGGGCACGGTGTGGCCGCCCATCCCGTTCCCGGCGTCGACCGCCACCTTGAGCTGACGGATACCCGACAGGTCGACCAGCTCCCGGAGGTAGGCACCGTAGCCATCGAGGACGTCACGCTCGGAGACCGTCCCGGCCTCACCGTCGTGTGCGGGTACCCCCGCGACGACCTCGTCGGCGATCGTCCGGAGTCCGGACTCCTGACCGACCGGCTTCGCGCCCGCACGGCACAGCTTGATGCCGTTGTACCGGGCAGGGTTGTGGCTGGCGGTGAACATGGCGCCCGGGCAGTCGAGCAGTCCCGAGGCGTAGTAGAGCTGGTCGGTCGACGCGAGACCGATCGTCACCACGTCCAGACCCTGTGAGGTGACGCCGTCCCCGAACGCCCGGGACAATGACGGGGAGGAGTCCCGCATGTCATGGCCGACCACCACGGTCTCCGACCCCTCGGACCGCATCAGACGGGCGAACGACGCGCCCACCTCACGGACGAAGTCCTCGTCGATCTGCTCGCCCACGACGCCGCGGACATCGTAGGCCTTGATGACGGCTCGGACGGACTCGGCGCTGCGTGCCACGTGCTGCTCCAGGGATGAGAGGCGGTCGGACGGTGTCATCATTCGACCCTACCCGCCGGGTTCCCGGCCGGGCCGTCGCTTGCGGCCACGGGCCGGTCGGTGTCCCGTCAGCCGAGACCCGGCCCCGGCTCCCGCGCGCGGTCGACGGGCACCGC
>NZ_JAALEA010000412.1 GCF_014145145.1 Dietzia cercidiphylli | reverse complement strand
GCTGCTGCGGGCCGAGACGCTCGGCGTCGGGGTCCCCGCCGGAGCCGACGCCTGGCGCATCCTCTACACCAGCACAGCGCCGGACGAGACCGTGGTGGCCGTCAGCGGCACGGTCATCGCGCCGGCCGACCGGGGCACGGACGCGCTCCCGCTGCTCAGTGTGGCGCACGGGACCACCGGGATCGTCCCGCGCTGCGCGCCGTCCCTCAGCCCCACCCCGTTCTCCGACGGTGCGGGCGCCGCGCTCACGGAGATGGTGACCGAGCACGGGTGGGCGGGGGTGATCTCGGACTACGTGGGTCTGGGCACCCCGGGGATGCACCCGTACCTGGTGGGACAGGTGGAGGCGCGCAACGTCCTCGACGCCTCCCGTGCGGCACAGCAGCTCGACGGGGTGACCCTGAGCAGCGACACCGTTGTCTGGGGGCACTCGCAGGGCGGGCACGGTGCGCTGTGGACCGGTCAGATCGCCCAGGACTACGCTCCCGAGCTGACCCTGCTGGGCATCGCCGGGATGGCTCCCGCCACGGACCTCTACACGCTCGCCGAGCTGAGCAAGGACGAGGTGGGGGGCAAGACGGTCTCCGCCTACATCGCGCAGTCGTGGAACGAGGTCTACCCGGAGCTGGATCTGGCCGGGCACCTCAACCCGGGCACCGCGCACGGCGTGGAGAGGATCGGCGACCTGTGCTTCAACGAGAAGGACGCGATCGCCGCCCTCGTGCGGGGCACCCAGATCCCTGAGCAGGTGTTCCCCGACGCGGTCCTCGACGGCGACCTGGGGGCGACGTTGAAGGAGAACTCGCCGACCGGGCCGTGGCCCGCGCCGGTGCTGATCGCCCAGGGGCTGGCCGACCCGTTGGTCAAGCCGGCGATGCAGCAGGACTGGGTGGACGCCCGGTGCGCGGACGGCGAGCCGCTCGACTACCGGACCTACCCCGGCCGCGATCACAACGGGTTGGTCGCTGCGGACTCTCCACTGACCCCGCAACTCGTGAGCTGGACCCTCGATCGCTGGAACCGGGCGGCGCCCACACCCACCTGCTGAGCGGGCGAAGGAGGGGGAACGCGCACAGGTCGGAACGGGGTCGCCGAACCCCAGCGCAGGGAGATCCTGGTCCTGCTGCGGGAGGGCGAGCGGCCGGCGACCGAGGTCGCGCTCGAACTGGGGATCACCCAGCCCGGTGCCTCCAAGCATCTGCGGGTGCTCCGCGAGGTCGGCCTGGTGCGCGACCGACGTGAGGGCAAGCAGCGCATCTACCACCTCGACCCCGGCGGGCTCCGGTCCGTCCACGAGTGGGTCGGCGGGTTCGAGCGGTTCTGGAACGAGAGCTTCGACAGGTTGGACGACTACGTCCGCGAGATTGCGCGGGCCGAGGAGGAGGAGTAGACCATGGGGGACAGCAGGCGGGGTGACCCGACAGGGCCGGAGACCGCGGACCGCGAGATCGCCATCACCAGGTACATCGACGCGCCGCGAGAGCTGGTGTTCCGCGCGTTCACCGAGGTGCAGCACCTGGCGCGGTGGTGGGGACCGGAGGGGTTCACCACCACCACCCGGTCCTTCGAGTTCCGCGAGGGCGGCGTGTGGGACTTCGTCATGCACGGCCCGGACGGAACCGACTACCAGGAGCGGATCACCTGGCGCGAGATCGTCCCCCCGGAGCGGATCGCGCTACTGCACGGCGAGTCCGCGGAGGATCCGGAGGCGTTCGAGTCCGTCCTGGACTTCCGAATCGACGGCGGGGGGACCCGTGTCGAGTTCCGCACGGTGTTCCCGACGAGGGAGCTCCGCGATCGCGCGGCGCAGGAGTACCACGCCGTCGAGGGTGGCGAGCAGACCCTGGCCAACCTGGCGGCCCATGTCGCCGAGCTCGCCGACGCGCAAGGGGAAGCGGGAGTGCGGAGGCAACTGGTCCGGGTCCACAACTTCTCCGTCTCGCTGGACGGGTTCGGTACGGGGGAGGGGCAGTGCCTCGAGGCGCCCTTCGGTCACGCCGGGCACCGGTTGTTGGAGTGGGCGCTACCGACACGGACCTTCCAGGACATGGGATTCCACGGGGACCGCGAGGCCTCGGTGGGGGTCGACGAGGCGTTCGCGAGCCGGTGGAACACGGGAATCGGCGCGGAGATCATGGGCCGCAACAAGTTCTCCCCCACCCGGGGCCCCTGGGCGGACGAGACGTGGCGTGGCTGGTGGGGGGACACCCCGCCCTTCCACACCCCGGTGATCGTCCTGACCCATCACCCCAGGCCGACGCTGGAGCTGGACGGCGGCACCACGTTCCACTTCATGGACGCCGACCCCGCCGCGGCGCTCGACGCCGCGCGCGAGCTGGCAGGTGGCCTGGACGTCCGCATCGGCGGGGGAGCGAGCACGATCCGCCAGTTCCTCCGGGCGGACCTGATCGACCACATGCACATCGTCGTGGTGCCCGTCATCCTGGGCCGGGGGGAACGGCTGTGGGACGGGGTGGAGGGGCTCGAGGAGCGATTCCACATCGAGTCCACCACCTCGCCCAGTGGGGTCATCCACCTGAGCTTCTGGCGTCGCCGTACACCGGGGCCTCGGCCAACCTCAGGCGTGTGACGAATCGCCGGGGTTCACCCGAGAGCGGGTCGGTGAACGCCAGCTCCCTCGCGAGCAGCTGGAGAGGAAGGGAGTGATCATCCGGGATCTCCGGTAGCAGGTCGGGGTACCGGCGATCCCCCAGGATCGCGATCCCCAGTGCGGCCAGGTGCACCCGCAGCTGGTGCAACCGGCCGGTCCGGGGGCGCAGGATCGTGTGCAGCACCGGGCGCCCGGCCGCGCTCCTGCCGGCACCGAGGACGTCGACGAGGGTCTCGGTGTTCGGCGGGAGGTCGGGGCGGACGGCGACCCGTCGGTGGCCTCGCAGCCTCTCGAGGTGGTCGCGGTGGACGAGGGGGACCGGGCGTCCGGAGATCTCCGGCGTGTGCGGATCCCAGCCCGGCGGCCGCGTCGAGACCGCCTCGTAGACCTTGGCGACCTCTCGTCGTTCGAACAGGGTCTGGTAGGCGCCCCGTGTGGACGGGCGTGCCGAGAACATCACCAGCCCGGCGGTGGCGCGGTCCAGACGGTGGACCGGGGTGAGGTCGGGATTGTCGAGACGGACGCGGAGACGGACGAGTGCCGACTCGCGCAGGAACCCGCCCGTCGGGGTGGTGGGGAGGAAGTGGGGCTTGTCGATCACGACCAGATCGTCGCTGACGTGCACGATCTCCTCGCGGACGGGGAGCGGGTCCTCCGCCGGCACCTCGCGGTGATACCAGATGAACTCGTGTGAACCGAGGGCCGCCGTGGGGCCGACCGGGCGGGCGTCGGCGCCCACGAAATCGCCGGCGGCGAAGCGGCGGTGCAGATCGGCAGGGTCGAGGTGATCGAACCGCTCGACCACGTACTCGGCGATCGACGCCCACGGCCCGGCCGTCGGCACGCGGAGCCGCGTCGGTCCGACCCCGTCCCTCACGGGCAGGGGCGAGGGCATCGGCACGACCGCCATCCTCCCCAATAGACTGGGGATCCACCACCCGATCCGGATTCGAGGACCGCACGATGGCACCGCACGACCCCGGCCCCGCCCCGGCCGCGCGGCCCGAGCCCTCGTTCCTCATCGGACCGGTCACCGAACCGGACATCCACGTGATGAGCTGGAACGTCCGCCGTCCGGTCCCGGCCGTGGTGGCGCGCCCGTCCGACCGGTGGAGTCGGCGCGCCCCCGCGGTCCGCGCGCTCCTC
>NZ_JAALEA010000411.1 GCF_014145145.1 Dietzia cercidiphylli | reverse complement strand
CGCGCGAGGGGTCGGCCGCCCGGTCACCGTCGCGGGCGGTCGTCGTCGTCCGCGGCGGGCATCACCGCGGTCGCGCGGGGCTCGTCCTCCGGCCGCACCGCGTTCTGCAGTGCGATGGACCGGGCCAGCCGGGCGTAGCGCAGTTCCTGTTCGCGGAAGCGCACGTACGTGGAGACGGTGACAAAGGCGAAGCCCATCACCAGCGCGTAGAGCACCAGGTCTGTGCCGCGCTGTACGCCCAGCGCGTTGGCCACCACGGTGAGGTCGTCCGGGCGCAGCACGGCGTAGACCATGAACACCACGAACAGCACGAAGCCGATCTTGACCCCGGCCTTGGCCCGCGCCTTGCGCCGGTTGGCCAGGAAGAACGCCACCAGCGCGGCGCCGGCGAGCAACAGCAGTGCCTTGATCATCGCGGCAACCTCTTTCCCACGAAGCCGTCGGAGAGGATGTTGATCCCGTTGAGCAGCGACTGCCCCTTCGACATGGAGTACTCGGTGTAGAGGATGTCGACCGGCTGCTCGGCCACGCGCCACCCACGGCTGTCCATCAGTTCCACGAACTCGCTGGCGTGACTCATGCCGTTCATGCGCAGGTTGAGGTCGTCGGCGACCCGCCGGTTGAACACCCGCAGTCCGTTGTGGGCGTCCGTCAGACCGAGCCTGCGGGTGCGTGGGCTGAGCATGACGACGGTCTTGAGGACGACCCGCTTGATCAGCGGCACCTGGTCGCCCTCGCGGCGTGGGCGGCCGAAGCGGGTCCCCACCACGATGTCCACGGGCTCACAGCGCAGCCGCTCGACCATCGCGAGGACGTCCTTGACCTGGTGCTGCCCGTCGGCGTCGAAGGTGACGAAGTAACGGGCGCCGGGTTGCGCGCGGGCGTACTCGACACCGGTCTGGATGGCGGCCCCCTGCCCGAGGTTGACCGGGTGCCGGACCAGGTGTGCGCCCGCCCGGTGGATCGCCGCCGCGGAGTCGTCGGTCGAACCGTCGTCCACGGCCACGATGTTGGGGAACGTCTCGCGTGCGGTGCCGAGGACGTCCTCGATCACGGTGCCCTCGTTGAAGCAGGGGACGACCAGCCAGACGTCCCTGTTGCCGGCGGGTCCGCCCCCGGACGTGGGGGAGGGTCCTGGGAGTCGCTCACTGTCACTGCTCATCGCCGGTCGATACTATGCGATCGAACGGAAAACCCTGTGACGAGAAGGACGGCGGTTCCCCGATGGCCATCGATGTGATGCTCCCCTACTACGGGGACGTCGGCCACTTCAAGAAGGCTGTGGACAGTGTCCTCTCCCAGACCTACACCGACTTCCGTCTGGTCGTGGTGGACGACGGCTACCCGGACCCGGAGCCGGCCCGCTACATGGGGGAGATCACCGCGCGCGACGAGCGGGTGACCTACGAGAAGAACGAGACCAACCTCGGCGCCAACGGTAACTACCGCAAGTGCCTGGAGATGGTCACGGCACCGATCGTCGTGGTGATGGGCGCCGACGACGTCATGCTGCCCAACTACCTGCAGGTGGTGGCGGACGGTTTCGCGGCCGTTCCCGACGCCGCCGTGATGGAGGTCGGCGTCAGCGTCATCGACGAGCACGGTGCCCCCGTACGGCCCCTGTCCGACACCGTCAAGGCGTTCACCTCGCCCAAGGCCGACGGTCGCACGGTCCTCCACGGCGAGAAGCTCATGACCTCGCTGATGCACGGGAACTGGACCTATTTCCCGTCGCTGGCGTGGAGTTCCGAGTGGATCCGCCGCATCGGGTTCCGCGAGGGACTGGACGTGGTGCAGGACCTGGCGCTGCTGGTCGACGTGATCACCGGTGGCGGTCACATGGTCTACGACCCGACCCTGGCGTTCCTCTACCGCCGGCATTCCGCCTCCGACTCCTCGGTGCGCGCGCTCGACGGCCGCCGCTTCGACGAGGAGGCCCGCTTCTTCGCCGGTGAGGCCGACGCGTTCGCGGCCCGGGGCTGGAAGAGCGCCGAGCGGGCCGCGCGTCTGCACCTGACCTCGCGGTTCAACGCGCTGTCTCTGTTGCCGACCGCGGCCCGGGCCGGCAAGTTCGCCGAGGGCGGCAAGCGGCTGCTCGGTCACAGCTTCCGTAAGTTCTGACCCCGACGGGAATTGACCGGAGCTGGCACGAGAGGAGGCCGGGATGATCCCCGAGGCGTGGATCCCGCACCGCCGTGAGGACGGCGAACTGATCGGCTGGATCGACATGACCACCGCCGAGCCGCTGCTCGTGCCGATCGACCGGCTCGGCCGCCCGCTCGATGCGGTCGACGACTGGCACAGGGCGGAGGACGTACTCGAGGGGATCGGTCTGCGGTTCCTCATGGAGCGTTTCCTGTTCCACGAGAACGGCCGCGACACCGTGGTGCGGATCTCCCACCTCGACGAGGACCGGATCGTCTTATCGACGGCGCTCACGGACGCGATCGAGGAGGTCGGCCGCGAGATCGTCGCACCGTTCCCGGCGCCGTCGACGCTGCGCCCCGGCTGACGACGCCGGCGACACCGCGCCTCGCCCGGCCTCCGGCCCGGCCCGGTCACCGCCGCACGACCACCACTCTCGAGCCCACCTCGCGGACGTCGAACAGTGCCGGGTCCTCGAACTGCTCCGGGTGGAACCGGATCTTCTCCCGACTGTTGTTCCGGGCCAGGGGCATCTCGTTGATCGCCACCGGGACCACCCAGTTCCTCGAGCCCTCCCGATCGAACACCATCACGTCCGGGCCGCGGAACGGGCCTGAGTCCATCGCGGCGGCCAGCTCGCGGGGGGAGTCGATGGAGGCCCACTCCCGGACCTCGTCCGTCCGTGCGGTGTAGCGACCGGCCGGGGTGGCGTAGGCCTGCGCGGGTGCCTGGAAGGTGAAATACGGGCGGTAGGCGTAGACGGTCGGGACCGACGTGAGGACCACCAGGTCCGAGGGCTCCCGCCCGGGGGTCATCTCGTCGATCGCCTCCAGCACCTCCAACGGGGCCGCGGGGGCCTCGCGGGCTGCGGCGGCGAACCGCGAGTCCTCCTCCGAGACGTGCTGCACCATCTGGATCGCGGCCAGACCGGCCACCACCACGGCCACCGCGGTGACCCGGCCGCGCGAATCCGCGGGCGACGTGGCCAGCGCCCACCGGGCCAGGGCGAGCGAGCCGACCACCCCCGCGAGCGCGAGTGCCAGCGTGACTACCGGGATCAGCCGGAACGGCAGCAGCGTGGACCCGGTGACCGCCCGCAGCCCCGAGAGCGCGTACCAGCCGAACGCCGTGACGACCATCAACCCCAGGGCCTGCGCCAGCACGAGACCGCGGTCCGGTGCCGGCAGCGGCCAGCCCGGTGAGTGGGTGGCCTCGTCGTCGTCGTAGTCGTGGTCATCAGCGTGGCGACGGCTGGCTCCCCGGTCTCCGATCCGGGCGCCCAGGGACGCCGCACCGCGGTCTGCGAGCCGGCCGGCACGGTCCGGCCACACCGTCACCACCACCCACGCCAGCCCGATCAGACACAGCAGGCCGGCGGCGGACACCTCGAACATCGGCAGCGGCCAGCGGGAACCGATCTCCGGGGCGAAATCGTTGGCCACGGACGACTCGGTCTCGGCGCCACCGAGCACCGCCAGGAGGAAGCGGTGCCAGAACACCAGCGCGATCAGCATGGAGATGCCGGCCGTCGCGGCCAGGTGGGCGATCAGCGCGCCGACGACGCGGCGGTCGGCGCGGTGGCGCACTATGTCGACGACGACGACGACGACGACGAGGGCGACCAGCAACGCCGCGACACCCGCGATGAGCGTGTACGCCAGCGCGGCCCAGCCGAGGTAGACGCCGATCGTCACGACCAGCGGCCACGTGGGTCGGCCGGCCCCGGGGTCCCGCGAGCGCGCGGCGGCGCGTGCGCAGAGCAGGAAGGTCGCCACCACGACCTGCGGGAGCAGGCAGATGAGGATCCACGAGTAGGGCTCGTAGGCGTTAGTGTGCCCGCCGACGACCGCGGTGACCAGACCGAACAGCACGGCCAGCCGCGTCGGCACCAGCCAGCGCCAGGCGACAAACGCGATCGCGCCCGCGATCGCCATGGTGACGATCGCGTAGGGCTTGTAGAACTCCCATGCCTCGACCCCCGCCAGCGCGGCCAGTCGCCCGCCCACCCAGAACCACTGCGGCGGGTAGAAGGGGGCGGCATCGGCGTAGAAGGGGTCGCTCAGCGCGGGGGAGTCGGCGAAGCGGGTCACGTAGGCGACGCGGTTGAGCTGGTCGCCGCCGAGCCCGAAGAGATAGTGCGGGGTGCCGTTCAGCAGCAGCCCGAGGTGGGAGGAGGCCAGGAACGCGGGGCCCGCGGTCCCGAGGAACCACAGGGCGCGCTCGCCGGTACCGCGGCCGCTGCCTCGGCCCCGGCGCCCCCCGCGCAGCAGGAGC
>NZ_JAALEA010000410.1 GCF_014145145.1 Dietzia cercidiphylli | reverse complement strand
CCGGGTTGGAGACGGGCCCGTGGGCGCTGCCCGCCAATATCGCGGTGGCCCCGGTGGTGCCTCTGGTGACGGTGCTCGGGACCGCCGCCGCGGCCCTCGGGCCGGTGTGGGAGGACGGGGCCGTCGTGCTGGCGTGGGCGTGCGCCCCGGCGCTGTGGTGGCTCGAGACCGTCGCGGACGTCGCCGTGTCCCTGCCGGGGTCGCCCGACGTGGCGCCCGGGTGATCCCGCGCCTGTGGTGACGGACCTGCGTGGCACGATGTCGGGTGAGTACGACGACGAGGAGCGCCCATGACACCCGGTTCTTCACCCGGCCCGCTGCATCTCGTCCTGGGCGAGGACGAGTTCCTCACCGAGCGCGCCACCGCCGGTGTCGTGGCGGCCGTGCGGGCAGCGGCTCCCGCGGGGGAGGATCCGCCCGTGGTCTCCCGCCTGGGGGGACCGGAGGTCGGTGCACCGCAGCTGTTCGAACTGCTCTCACCGTCGCTGTTCGGCGAGGCCCGGATCGTGGTGATCACCGGTGCCGCGGAACTGGGCAAGGACGCCCAGGCGGCGGTGATGGGGTCCGCCGTCGACCTGCCGGACCAGACGGTCATGGTGGTCCAGCACACGGGCGGGGGTCGGGCCAAGGCGCTCGTACCGGACCTGCGTAAGGCCGGTGCGCAGGAGCACGCGGCCGGCAAGCTCTCCCGCCACATGGACGTGGTGGGATTCGTGCGCTCGGAGTTCCGGGGTCTCGACGTCCGGGTGGCCCCCGAGGCGTGTGAGGCCCTGGTGGAGGCGGTGGGCACGGACCTTCGGCAGCTGGCGTCGGCGTGTGGCCAGCTGGTGGCCGACACCGGGGGGAAGGTCGACGTCGAAGCGGTGCGCCGCTATCACTCCGGGGTCGTGGGGGTCAGCGGGTTCACCGTGGCCGAGCGCGCGGTCACCGGGGATGTGGCCGGCGCGATCGAGGCCCTCGAATGGGCCATGCACACGGGGGTCCCGCACGTCGTGTTGGCGGACGCTCTCGCGGACGCCGTGAACTCGATCGCCATGGTGGGCACCCAAAGGGGCACCCCGCCGGCCGAACTGGCGCGGCAGGGCCTGCCTCCGTGGAAGGTCAAGAAGGTCACCGCGCAGACCCGGTACTGGTCCATCGACACCCTCGGCAGCGCCCTCCAGGTGGTGGCCCGCCTCAACGGCGAGGTCAAGGGGCAGGCGGAGGACACCTCGTACGCGCTCGAGCGGGCGGTGCGGGAAGTGGGCTCACTGGCGGGCGCCGCATAGAACGCGACGAGGGCCCACCACGCGCACTCGATCGGTGCGGGGGTGGGCCCTCGGAGCCTCATCGCGGCGGCTAACGACGCGGGGCTGTGCTCCCCGACGGGGGGAGCGGGTCGCCTCAGAGCGCGTTGACGGCCTTGGCGAGCGACGACTTCTTGTTGGCGGCCTGGTTCTGGTGGATGACACCCTTGGTGGCGGCCTTGTCGAGCTGACGCGAGGTCGCGACGAGGAGGGCGCCGGCCTTGGCCTTGTCGCCGGCCTCGGTGGCCTCACGCAGGCTGCGGATGGCGGAACGCAGAGACGACTTGATCGACTGGTTGCGGAGACGGTTGCGCTCGTTGGTGAGGTTCCGCTTCTTCTGGGACTTGATGTTTGCCACTGGTCACACCTTCGGTCGTGTGTCGACGGCTCCCCGGGGGATCCGGTCGATCTGATGTCATGTCTCTAGTCCGCTCGAACACGCGCAATGCGATCCGGTGGACACCGACGACCCACTTTACCAGCGGCGGCGTCACCGGCCAAAACGCGTGACGGGTGGGCGAGCACCCGGTCGGGCCCGTGTCGGGCTGCCCGCCACCACCGCCCGTCAGCGCCAGCCGTAGTCCGAGCGCAACCGGTCCGCGACCCGGTCGAACGTGGCGCGGGAGCAGACGGCCCCCTCGCGTCGGATTCCCTGTTCGGGCACGTCCAGCACGCGGTCCAGGCGGACCCAGCTCGGTCGGCCCTCCGGGTCCCACGGCCCGGTGCCGAGCCCGAGCCACCCCTCGTCGTCGTCCCGCCTGTCCTGCGAGGAGAGCATGAGGCCGAGCAGTCGATCGCCGTCGCGGCCCACCACCAGGACCGGACGGTCCTGCCCGCGTCCGTCGGCCTCCTCGAACTCGACCCACGTCCACACGATCTCTCCCGGATCGGCCCGACCGTCGAGGTCGGGTGCGTAGGAGACGGTCCGCGCGCGACTCGACGTGGGCACGGTCCCGGACGTGGTGGGTCGTCCCGCTCCCACGGCCCCACGCGG